>JAFWDM010000053.1 GCA_017513005.1 Lachnospiraceae bacterium | reverse complement strand
GTGCACATCCTGATTAATCTACTATATCCAGTGTATCCCTTTTCCTGGATCAAACAGCATCTGCCAGGACGAATTACTCATATGGCAATATCCTTTTTTGGGGTTATGAAAATTATCAGAAAACTATTCAAAAGAATGATGTATAGTATAGACAATTAGTGTAATATTATTAAGATGTGGGTAGTGTCAGAATTCAAGCATAAAAGTATCTGACAATAGTTCAGAAACGGTTTGCGTTAAGAGGACAGTTTCAGAATTCTGATGATTGAAAACGGAAACTGTTTCTTTTGAACCAAGTCGCGCTCCGTCGGGGACCGGGATGTTCCCACATGGAAATCGTTTTGGGCTTATTCCACAGGAAACTCAGAGAGGAAGTAAGATTTTTACCAGATGCCGCACCTGGTGCTGGCCTGACTGGTATTCAGGCATGGCAAACAGACCATCTTTCGGTGGTCAAAAACGAAAATATAAAACAATGGATCAGGAAACTCTGTAGGACTCGACCGTCCGGGGACGGTAGTTGATCAGTTCAAGGATGTCAGACATTTCCCGGAGCTGTTCTTCGTAGAGGTTGTTGTAATTGATTGGCATAAGATTCTCCTCTCTTAAAAAAACAGAAAGATCAAAATGAATAGTTCTGTCTCTGAGAGGAGGCGAGCGTTCGCACTTGCCAAAAAGGCGTCTTACAGATATACTCATATCCAGTGGGATCCCCGCTGGATGAGTTTGTGAGTCGCCAAACAAACAAGTGCTCTCCAGTGGGGATTTTCCTTTGCTCTATTATTGGGTCTTCACCAGAGTAAAGGGGAAAGTTGGATTTGAACATAGGATGTGACGCATTTGCGGACACAATTGAAACTTTGAAGATGTGACGAAAAAGACTGCCCCAGAGAGGGACAGTCTTCGGTAAAGATGCAAAAGTTGGAAAGGCATCGCGCAGGAGCGCGATTTGGTTCAAATACAACAAGAGCAAAAGGAGATTATTACGTGAAAAAGGAAAAGATAATCAGCAAGAGTGGAGTTGTTTAGTGAAAGAAGAAAAGCGCATAAAAAGAATAGTAAGTAACAAGTGAATATCCACAACAGAAATGTGAGCTTCACACATTTTCGATATAAGACGATTAGAACAAAAGCATTATAAGAGGATTAGTTAAGATAGTATAGAATGATGATAGGGTCAAAAGCCCCGGTTTTGTTGCTTAGCACATTGCTAAGCGGACTATTAGCAACTACCTTGAAAACTGAATATAGACCACGCATATACCCGCTATCGAGGTATACTGTAAGTATCAACGAAGCGAGGTAATCACTATGCAAGAATCCGGCTCAACAGATGTCTCTGTTTGACACCACATACAACCTCACAGATCGTGAGAAAAAAGCACTTGAAAGAAGCTGGGCAAAGGTTTTTTCAGGGGACGTCTTTCCATACATTGACTAGGAACGTTTCTCAGTTCTGTATTCCGATAAAGCTTCCAGGCCGAATACTCCGATCAATGTGATTGTCGGCGCCGAGATCATCAAAATTCTATTTGATTACTCGGATGATGAAATGGTCGACAACCTAATGCTCAAACCCCACTTTCAACCGGCACTCCACACCACAAGCTTTGATGAGCAGTCGCTCAGCGGCAAGAGCCTTTCCAGGTTCCGCCGCAGGTGCTATGACTATGAACAGGCCCATGGAGTAGACCTGTATCACGACTGTGTGACCGGCCTTGCCGAAGCAAGTGCGCGTATGATGGGTATAGACAAGAGGATCCGCAGGATGGATTCCCTCATGGTGGAAGCGAGTATCCGGAAACTGAGCCGCATGGAGCTCATTTATACCTGCATCTCCAAGCTGATCCGTTACCTTCACAAGAACGGACACGATGACATGATCGGCCATATGGAACATTATTATGATCCCAATGATTTCGAAAAGGTCACGGAATACCAGCTCTTTATCCGCTGTCTGAGAGAGCAGACGATCATTGAGGACGGCAAAAGGCATCTCCGGAAAAGGAAGACGCAGTATAGTATATTTATGGTGGTAAATACACTATGGAAAAGCAGAGAAGGTTCAGTAGTCTTACGCAAGAAGTACGGCAGTTAATTTCGTTAAAAGTGATCAAAGCCATCAGCTTGTATCTTCAGCTGTTCATTTCGCCAGTCATCGCGAGGCGCATCGTCAGCGCGATACTTATAATCGCCGGCGTTCGTAACCCTAAGATTACAGAACTCACCGGGTTAAGCGAGCGTGGCATCTGCGACCTGAAAAATCAGCTCATGAGCGACGATGTAGACAACCTTTTTGAAATAAAGGCCGGCAGAGGACGCAAATCCAAGATCAAGGATGTCGAGTCACAGATCGTCGAGGAGATTTAAAAGGGAAACTATCAAACCTTACAACAGATCGCCGACATGATACATGAAAAATTCGAAATCAATGTATCCTTGATGTCAGTCAGCAGACTGGTAAAAAAAACGAAATCCGCAAACTGAAAGCCGGCTCATTGCCTGCCAGGGCTGATACGGTGGCACAACGCAACTTTTATGAATCTGTCCTTAAGCCGCTAATGCACCGGGCAAAGAGAAAAAATAGTGCACATGTCCTCTTTTTCATGGATGCTTCTCACTTTGTTCACGGTTGCGTTTTTCTGGGCGGTATCTATTCAAAGGTTCGCAGATTTGTAAGGACCTTCTCCGGAAGGCAGCGTTACAACGTTCTTGGGGCCATCACTTTTATGACCAGAAAAGTTCACACGGTAACAAACACTACATATAACACAGCAACGGAAATATGCCAGATGCTGACATTTTTGGCATCTGAATACGCTGGCAAGAAAATCCATGTTGTGTTGGACAACGCCAGGTATCAGAAATGTGAAGCAGTTACGGCACTTGCGCACGATCTCAAAATTGATCTGGTGTATCTTCCGCCATATAACCCGAACCTGAACCTGATAGAGCGTCTATGGAAATTCACCAAGGGAAAGCTCATGGTGAAATATTACAGTGATTTCGCTACCTTTAAGGACACCATAGATTCAATCATCGATAACACAGAAACGGTTTTCAAGGAACAAATCTCCAGCCAGATTGCGGAAAAAGTCCAACTATTTGATGACTTGGAGCTAATCTGCGAGAATACATATGCATCCCGTAAGCATGGAGCAGTTCGGGTGGCGTAGATTCTGCAGTCATTTTTGCTAACGAGTATAACCACATGCCTGTCTGCGGCAGGATTCCCTGCAAGCACTTCTTCGGAAACAAGATAGCAGATCTGAACTTCAGAAAACTCCTCCGGTTCCGGCAGGGGACGGGTTATTATGGCCAAAATCC
This sequence comes from Lachnospiraceae bacterium, assembly GCA_017513005.1. Lineage (GTDB taxonomy): Bacteria > Bacillota > Clostridia > Lachnospirales > Lachnospiraceae > CAG-791. Next base: position 12,855 of record JAFWDM010000053.1, on the reverse strand, counting down.
GCTGCTTGCCTGAGTTAAGGCGAAGAAAATGCTAAAAATACAGGCGAAAATACATCTATTTACATGTCTTACTGCCATCGCGTGGATTTCGGACGTCTTTACAGCAGTCCTGTACCTTCTCGAGCCACCCCTCCTTCTTCTCAGAAGCGCAGAGATTGCGCTTGATGACGAACCAGGAACCTTCTTCGATCAGAATACCCAGGTTTTCAGCGGCATCATTGTCGGAATCCATGCGGACAAGCAGTGGTTTGGCGATCAGCTGACGGGCCAGAGCGAGGGTCTGTCTCAGAAAAGCCGGAGTGCCTTTCTGGCCGTGCTGTTTTCCTTCACGAAGTTTTTGTCGACAAGGAATCTTTCAGTCCCAATGTCGGCCATCATCGGGGCATATCATCGATACCTTTGTAAGTCCGGGATACGCCTTCTTTAAAGGGTTTTGAGTTATCAAACAGTGTGACATCCAGCGGAACATGCCCGTTTTCCAGTGTAGACGGCATATCGCCGTTCTTGATCTGGGACTAGGAACGCTTTTTATCTACAGCCACGCGATTGCTGCATTTGACCAGATCACTCTTCCCGAGTGCAGCACCAACAAGTGTAAGGCCGCTCGGGGTGATAAGGCACTTATTTGACAGTTCAACTCTGATCCTTTTCATGTTTGACACCTCCGGTATTGATGGTTCTATTGTATCAAAAGCCGAATTATCAATGTGAAAAATCAGCAGTAAACACTTCACCCATCGGGTGATTATGAAAACAACGATTTTACAGTCCAGGATCCAGTGTTTACCTGTACTGCAACACTTTTAGGCAACTTGAGTTTCACGGATTAAGAATAAATACAATACTATGATATGGAATCTGAAGTAGAAAGACATAAATCCTTCGAAACCTCCACCACACCCTAATTCCTGAAAAGTGAGGAATTTATGAAAGATCGTGTTTTTAAGTTTGCGTCTTTTGTTAATCACCTCCATGAAAGAAATACCAATTTCTGCTGTACAGTCCTTAAGCTGATTGACAAGCATCTGGGAGAAGGGAAAACAGCGATTTCCTTGAATCCCCACTGCCTGTATATCACCTCAGTGGATAAGAATTCCAATTGGAAAACAGCAGAAAGAGGTGTTCCTGGTAAAAGCCTGTTCGATAGTTTGATACAGGATAATCATATGCGAAGACAGCTCACAGGATGTCCTGTGCAATACTGTAGTATAGATTGTTCTACGAATTGTCATGATAATGGTGGATTCTGCTGTCTCTCCGTTTCTTCGCCCAATTGTTCTACAGTCTACAAAGGTATCATGCAGCAAGCGGGACTCCGCGATCACCTGATACTCCCCCTTTGCTATGATGGACAACATTTTGGAAATCTTAGCATATTCAGAGGACAAAACGATCCTTGCTTTTCACAGGAAGATCTTCTGGTTTTGCAGGAAGCATCTAAATTCATCTCCTCTGCACTCTTTCTCGACAATCGAAATGGCAGCGATATAAAATATTATTTCCGCCGCTTTCTTTATGACATGAACGTCGGTGCAGCCCTGGTCGATCGTCAGCTGTATATCCAGGATGCTAACCCTTCCTTTCAGGAATACTTCGAGTATATATGGAAAGAAGGAACTCTGAAGGGAATGATTCCTTATGTAAATGAAGACGAGAGCGTTCTGTCCGGTCCTCAAAAGTTGATCAACCACTTCGGTTACCGGCTCATTACCCGGCCAACAAAACTCCGCTGTGATTGCATGCTGTACAATTTCCAGATTTCCACAAAACCTCTTGCTTACCCAAATCCATTTGGAGAAATTGAAACGATTTATTTGATCTATGTCTCTCAGTACAAAAAAATCCATTCCGAAGAAATACTATCCCTTCTCTCTGAGCTCACTCCACGTGAAAACGAGGTTTTGATGCTTCTGACAGAAGGGAACGATAATAACCAGATTTCCGAAAAACTTCACATTACTATTTATACAGTCAAATCCCACCTTCAGAGCATCTACCGCAAGCTCGACGTTACCAACAAGACTGAACTGATTACCAGGCTGTACGGATGATAGACAAGTACGGAACTTGTTTTTCGGATATTCTGTAATAGGCGGATCCTGTTCTTCTGAAATTCTTACCTTATTTCTTGCCAACATTTAAAGCCCTCCTGCGTTTTGTAGCAGGAGGACTTTTTTCTCCTTGATCAGCGGTCAATGCATGAAACGAGTCAGGGCCACCAGCTCTGCTGGTTGTTTGTGTTAGCCCCTCTGGGGCGTTGTTGTGATTCCGCCTACAGGCGGTGTCTAGCAAACCTGTTCTGTCTGTTACTGGTGGCCGCTTAAAAGCGGCTTACGATAGTCATTTTTTTGCATCTCCTTCCATTCGATCCCGTTCATACTGGTCTGCTATATACTTGATTATCGTTGCTTCGTTTACATTACCTACTGTTTCACGATAGTATCCTCTCGCCCCAAAATGGCGATCATATTTCACCCTATATTCCGGGTGCCTGTCGAAGTTTATCAAAGCACTTTTCCCTTTGATCCTCCCGACAACTTTTGCAACACTTTCCTTAGGCGGTATCGAGACATACATGTGCACATGATCTGGCAACGTTGCAGCCTTTAGTATCGTCACACCTTCCATCCTGCACACCTTGCTAATTGCCTCTCCAACTTCCCGCCGAAGATTTCCAAACATCACCTTGCGGCGATACTTCGGAATGAACACAATGTGGTATGTGCAATTATACTTGCTATGTGCTAAACTTTGATTGTCCATTGGACTCCTCCGTTGTATCCTTGTGGTTTGCTAGACCCACATCGTTAATACAACGGAGGTTTTTCTTATACTCCGTTTATCGCACCACGCTCTGATAGTCTCCCCAACTTCACTGGGGGAGTTGTATCTGTTTCATTAAGCATAAGCCCTTTATGAAAGAGCTTTTCGTATTAACTCCAGGTTGAGAGACACTGTTTTCCTCTTGATCCAGTAATTATGTCCACCCTGACTTACTGACACTAGTTCAAACTCACCTGGAGACATTTGCTTGCACAAACAACAAAGAATAGTATAATATGATATATGTATACCTGATTTGATAGAAGAAAATGTATATTATGTGCTTATGATAGAAAGGACACATCGGGATCACCTCTATGAATAATCCATTTTCTCTCTCTTTTGGAATGCGGCCTCTTGAGCTTGTCGACAGACCTGTGCAGTCCCAGGAGATACTCCAGGCTTTTACATCCCAACCTGCCGGCCAGAGGACCTATATGATCACCGGTGTCCGGGGATCCGGCAAGACTGTCCTGCTGACAGAGATCTCTTCCCGGCTCAGGACAGATGACCAGTGGACAGTTATTCCCCTGAGTCCGGAGGCGGATATGATCCACTCTCTGGCCGCCAAACTGAGCAATGTGCGTAAATACCACGAACTGTTTCGTGACGCGAAGATCAATCTCTCACTGTTCGGAATCGGACTTGAGATCGACGGCGAGCCCCCCGTCACGGATGATGAGACCGCTATTGTACAGATGCTGTCCGGGATCAGGAAGAAGGGCGGCCGCGTTCTGATCACGGTTGACGAAGTGACAAACAACCCTTTTGTGAAGCATTTTGCGTCCGTATATCAGATCCTGATCCGGGAGGATCTGCCGGTTTTCCTGCTTATGACCGGACTGTATGAGAACATTTACGATCTGCAGAACGAAAAAAGTCTGACCTTTTTGTACAGAGCACCCAAAGTGCAGCTGCAGCCCTTGAATATGTCTGCCATTGCTTCGACCTACAGAAATGTTCTGCAGGTCGATTCCGAAACCTCTGCCGCCATGGCAAAGCTGACCCGCGGGTATGCTTTTGCCTTTCAGGTCCTGGGCTATTTCACCTTCCTGGATCCGGAACACGACTATCATTCCGTTATGACTAAGTACAGGCTTTACCTGGACGAATACGTTTATGAAAAGCTCTGGTCCGAGCTGTCCGGGCTTGACAGGAAAATCGTAGAATGCATGGCACAGCACAATGCGCAAAGTGTGTCAGATATCAAAAACCTCTGCGGAATCAACAACAGCCTCTTTTCGACCTACCGGCAGCGGCTGATCCGCAAAGGCATTGTCGATGGTACAAGGAGGGGATTTCTTTCCTTTGTCCTTCCTCTTTTTGATGAATTTGTCCGGGACCAGATCCTCTTTTATGACTAGACGACTGAAATCACGGGTATTGTGCGATGAAGAATAAAAACAGCCGTCTCGTGATTCCGTTCACGAAACGGCTGTTTTTCATATAATCTCTCTGGTTTTACTCTCTCGTAATGGAAGCCAGCGTATGGAAGCCTTCATGTGGAACCCTTCACGATCTGTGTAAATTCAGAATCCGTGATGGATTTGGGCACGGTGTCGAACCGGATGATGATCTCCCTGATGAGGTCGCGGTTCTTCTCGTCCTCCTCGTCCGCAAACAGGGGGAAGCGGATCTCCTTGTCCCAGGTCTGTTTCCTGTTGACATCCGCGATTCCTTTGTTCAGTTTGGCCAGCTGGTCGTCGGCATGGGCCTCCGCCACGCTCTGGGGGTGCTGCTCCCCGTAGCACTGGCGGATGATATTGTTGAGGGCTCCGATCTTCTCCACCGCGGGCGGCAGACCCAGCATGGAGGTCATCTGCGCGAAGACGCCGTCCGCCTTCGCGTTGGCGCTGCGGTATTTCTTGTAAAAGCGGATCGAGAACATCTGGGTCTTGAGGAAGACGCTGGCCTCATTGGGGTCACCCATGAAGTGCTGGTACTCGTGGAAGATGGTCGGAATGACCCCGTAGGGATCCCGGAAGAGCTGGAGGTTGAGGCCGGAGCTGAGGGGCTTGGTCCGGTCGTCCACCTCGTGGTAGCGGGCGATGACCTTGCCCGTGTTGAGCGGCGGCTGGTACTGGGTCCACATGGCGTGCACGTAGGGGTTGAACTTGTAGAAGCCCAGGGTCTGCCGGTTCACGGGGTCGATCAGACGCAGGGGACAGACGCGGAGCATGTCCATGCAGCCGGGCACCTCCTCTTCCGCGATGGACAAAAGCTCGCCCGTGTCACAGAAGGTGACGGACGGATTCGCGCAGTGCAGGACGTCCGCGAGCAGGGCCGCGTAGGCATCCCGGGGGCAGTCGGAGGGCACGCGCACTTCGTAGAAGCTCAGGTCGCTGTCGGACCGGATCAGGTCGGCGCGGACGGCAATCACGGTCTCCAGCAGCTTTTTGGCCTCCGGATGGGAGGCGTTGGCAGCCAGCCAGTCCACCAGGCCCATGATGACGCCCTGCTTGATGAAGCGGGGGACGCGGGATTGGCTGTCCCGCAGGATATGGGCCAGGTAGGCGAAAGGCCTGTCTCCGTTGTCCACCATGTACCAGCCCAGCCCTTTTTCGAGCTCATAGCGGTACCCGTTCAGGGCATTGATCATATCCTCCACATTGCTGCGCTCGATCCCGGCCAGGTCGGAGACCTTCCTGCCCTCGTAGGGCCTGAGCCGGTCCTGGAGCTCCCGGATCTTCCCCAGGGTCTCGTTGTAGCGGTCGATTGCCGCAGGGAAACGTTTCTGGTTGGAAGCGATGTCCTCCGGCTTCATCTGCGCTGTCAGGATGCGGCCCAGCGCCGCCGCCGACCAGCCCGCGATGCTCAGGGTCACGGATCCGGACTCGGCGGACACGCCGTCCTGGATCTGGGTGCAGAGCTTGCGGAGGACCACGTCCGTGGGCACGATGGGATTCCGGGCCAGGGCGATCGCCCCCTTGAGGCGGTCATCCTCTGTGGGGCCGGTGGGATAGAGTCCGAAGCTGAACCTGGGTTCCGTCATGAAATGCCCCCAGGGCTCCGGCTCCTTCATCCAGGGCATCTGCTCTCTGGCGGTCCGCTTCAGGTCTTCCTCCTTGTCATGCGTCGCTACATAGATCAGGGCCTCCCTGGAGGCAGGGTAGGACAGCTGCTTCAGGGCCAGAGCCCGGAGGTCCTTGTCCTCGTCCTTTTTCGCGACCTCTTCCATTGTTTTCTTTTCTCCATGATCCAGAAGCTGGTCCAGGGCAGCTCTGCGATTGTCCTTCTCCTTGTCCTCCAGGGCAGCCCTCCGCAGGATCCCTTTCGACTTTTTGTAGGTGAGTTTTTGCAGGGCCTGGCGCCTGTTGAAGGCGTCTTTGTCCTCCAATGCCGCCTTTTCGATGGTTTCCCGCGAATCTGCTTTTTCCAGCCTGTCCAGCGCCCTGCGGCGGGCTTTCACTTCGGGATCATTCAGGGCAAATCTTTCCACCGCCTCGCGCTCCTGAGGCAGAGAAAGCTGTTCCATGGCAAGGACACGGTTGTCCTCTTCCTCATCCTCCGCGGCGGCGCGAAGAAGGGTCTCCCGGCTGTCCGGATAAGTCAGTTTCCTGAGTGCTTCCCTTCGGACAGACCTGTCCAGGTCGCCGAGCGCTGCCCTTGATACTGCTTCCGTCTCCTCAGGCACGGGCAGCTTTTCCAGCGCGGCAATGCGGATCGAATGGACTCTCTCATTTTCCAGCAGCTGAAGCAGCAGGTCCCGGCAGTCCGGATAGACCAGTCTGAGGACGGCCGCCTCCCTGAGATCCATGTCCTCGCTGTTCTGAGCCAGGTCCCGGAAAAACGAGCGGGACTCCTCGCACCATTCGATCTTCTTGAGGACCTCCAGCTTCTCTTTTTTGCCCTCCGTCTCCCGGAAAATGGAGATCATGGCCTCCGTCGCGGCATTGCCGGGGAGCTTCTCCAGGGCCGCCATGCGAATCTTTTTGTCTCCGGCGGTATGGGCGATCTTTTCGATGGTCTCCTTCTCCTCAGGATAGGGAAGTTTCCCAATCGCCGAGATCCGGATAGAATTCAGCGCCCCGCGCAGGGCGGCGTTGACCAGGGCATCCCGTTCCTCCGGATAAGGGAGTTTTCGCACCGCATAGTCCGATGTTTTCTCCGAGGCCTGGATCAGGAGGCCGCGCGCCTCCGGATAAGGGAGCTTTTCGACCACCGCGTCCAGCACAGAGCCGGTCCTGGTCTGCGCCAGGTATTCGAGGACCTGACGGTCCTGGTCCCAGGAGAGCTTCCGGATCCCGCTCGTCTGCAGATCGGACCTCGCCCCATAGAGGGCTTCGCGGTATTTTTTCTGATTGAACAGCTTCTTCAGCTCTTTGCGCCGGGCCGCATCCGCGGGATAGAGCTTCTCCAGCTTCTTCGCCTCTTTTCCCCTGCTGGAGACTCCCTCGAAGATCAGCCCCAGGACGACCAAGAGTGCGAATAAAAGGACCAGGACCAGCAGGACTTCCACGAGCTGGATGATCCCCTTCACGACGCCGGGGAGCGAATGATACATATTGAGCCAGCCGTAGCCGATGCCGGTGTGGTAAGGGTCGGTCTTTGCCCGGACCTGCCTGTATTTTTCGAGTTCCGGCGCAACCACCTCATTCATGTAGGTCATGGGATCCTGTCCAAGCGTCCCGGCATAGCCATAGCATCCCAGCGCAATAACGACCCCCAGGACCTGCACGCGGTTCTCATTCGTCACGCCGTCGGCCGCCAGATCGATCCCGCGCGCGGTATAGGCGGCGGGCGCCCCATACCGCATCTGGGCGTAGGCTGCAAAAATATTGTCCCCGCCGGACACATCGATCCTGCGCTTCCCGTCTTCGCCCTGCACTACGCGGACCCTTCCCTCTACTTCTACAAAGGGGCTGTATTCCGCGGCTCTGGAAAAGCAGGTATTATAGGCGGCGTTGATGCCGGCGCCAGCCAGTCCGGGCACCTGGCAGGAGTAGTGGACCAGGTCCGGGTCGTCCGGATCGACGCTGGCCTTGAACTTAAGCAGGGCAAAATAGGGCTGGAGGACCGGCTCCGCCTCGAAGTCGACCATGACATTGTCTCCCTTGTAAAAAAGGTCCCCGGTGTCCTGCCGGATCGTGATGTCCCGGGCCGCCAGCTTGAGAAAGGCGGCGCTGCTGCCCTTCGCGTACTCCTTCTCCCTCTTCTCCTGATCGCTGGTCTTTGCGCAGCCGGATGCCAGCGCGGCTGTCAGAGCGATCATCAGAAGGAAGGTCACAGTTCTCTTAAACAGACTCTTTTTCATTTTCAAAAGCTTCATAGGATCCTCCCCCCTGCAGCGGATTTTGCTGCAGATGCCCGACCAGTTTTTTTCTCCCCGTTCGATAGCGAACCTGGCGATGAAACATGATGAAGAACAAAGCTGCCTGTACTTTTATTTCCTCTCTATCTTTCGTTTTTTATGCCTTTGCTTTCACTGATCCGGCTCTCCTCAGCAGTGGTCCTTCAGGACCTCGAGCAGGTCCCGGAATTCCAGGACCCGGTCCAGGGCCTTGTCCAGCGCTCCGCCGACCACACTGCGGCAGTCCGGGCCGGCCTTGTCCAGCAGGGGGACGAGTCTATCCCTGAGGTCTGCGCCGTCCAGAAAGATCAGGCTCAGCCACTCGTCCGGAGGTGCCTCCTCCAGAAGTGTCCGCAGGTCCTGCGCATCTCCTGCCTCCAGGTCTGTCATCATGCGGGCCAGCCTGGCCTGCGCGGCCTTCCGGTCATCCTCGAATTCCTCGTCAAAGAGCATGAGGGCCGCTTTATGGGCCGTCTGTTCATCCGGCGGCTCAAATCCCCGCTCGAAGAACTGAAAGGGCATTTCCGCCTGGAGCGAAAAACCGTCCCCGAGTGAAATGTTCCAGAGATCGCCCCCCTCCTGTACAGCCTGCTCCCTCTCAAGTCCCAGCGCCACGCGTCTGGCAGCTTCGTATTCAGCGCTCATACCCGGCACCTCCTTTCTCTGTGTGATGGTCTATACATTTTCCTGCAAAAAGAACCTGCGAGTCCGGCCAGCCGTCCCCGCGCCGCATCCGACAACGCGAAGCATTGCTGCGGGGCATCATGAACTGAGCAGCCGGCATGGCCAAAAGTGCTAAAGTGTAAATCCATGCTGCTTTGCCAGCGCCGCCGCCTGCATTATGTGGGTATTCGCCTCCCGGTCCAGCCCGAGCGCGTGCTCGATCCCGGAGAGCTGCCTGAGGGCCTCTGCGTACTGGCGGAAGGCGCGGATCTTTTTTGTCAGGTCCGCCCGGTCCCGCGCCAGCTCCAGCGCCTCCTGGAGCCTCCCCTGTCCCGCCGCGAGCGAGGCCAGGTTGCCGAGCGCGTTCTGCTCCCCCTGCGCCTGGCCGCTCTTTTTACAGATGTCGAGTTTTTCCAGGAGAAGGGTCTGCGCCCGGTCGCTCTCCCCCCGCCTCTGCGCCAGCGCCGCCAGATTCCCCAGTGCGTTGGACAGGGCATCGGCAGCGCCCAACCGGCGGCTCTGCTCCTCCTGGACAGCAAATTCCTGCTCCGCCTCCGCGAAACGCCCCTGCGTCATATGCACGACGCCGAGCGCACCGCAGGCATTGAGGATGCCGGCAATGTTCCCGCTGTCCCGGCTGATGTCCTTCTGTTTCTTAAACAGGTTCTCCGCCCGGTCCAGATCTTTGAGGGAAAAAGCAATGTTGCCCAGATTTCCGAGCGCGACCTGCTGGGCGTCCCTCTGATTGAGAGAGACGGCCAGATCCAGGACCTCCTCGAAGGCCTTCCCGGCAGCTGCCGGATCCCTGCGCGCCAGAGCCAAAAGTCCCAGGTTTCCGAGCGCCCGCTCCTGCTCATAGGCGTCGCCCGCCACCCCGGCCAGCTCATATTTGCTCCGGTAGCACGCCTCCGCCCTGGCCGGCTGTCCTTTCCTCTGATAGAGATTGCCCAGAAGGCCGAAAGCAATCCCCCGCTGCGCATCATCCGCCTGCGCCGCGTCCGACACGAGCCATTCGAGGAGCTTCTGTGCCCTTTCCGGCTCCCCCTTTTCCGCGAAGAACTCCGCCATATGCGTCAGAAGACTCCCGTCCTGCTGCGAGGGGTATTCCAGCAGAGAGCGGTATCCCTCTGCCGCGCTCTCACCACCGGCCTCCAGCTCTGCCCAGTACTCCCGGATCTCATATTTATTGTGGCGCCAGAGCGCATCAAAACAGGCCGGCCCGGACAGGATCTCAAACAGCCTTTCGGACTGCCCGGTCTCCCGGAGCAGGCGGGGCAGGACCCTGAACCGGCGGGGGGTGTCAGGATTTTCGTAAAACCAGTCCGCGATCTTTCGCCGCCAGTCCATGAGCTCGGACTCTTCCGGGGCATAGTGGTCCAGGACCGCCTGCCGGAAAGACGGGACCGCAATGTGGACCGCGCCGCCGCTGACCGCCGTAAACATCTCCAGCGCCAGGCGCAGGGGCGCGAACCTGGCCTGGGGAACTCCGCCCAGAAGCGGCAGGAGCTCTCCCTCTGTCAGGCCTCCTCCGGACGCCTCCAGCAGCAGGAAAAACCGCCTGGGAAGGAGCGTTTTCTCCCCGTCGTAGTCCCGGTCCACCCGGCAGAGCACTTTTTCAAAGAGGTCAGGGAAGTCCGCGCAGGCGAGATAAGCCGAGAGCAGGTCCGTCAGATCCTCGTGGCGCCCGGTCTGCCGGATCTCATTGAGAAGGGTGATGAGGTAAAGGGGATTTTTCGCCCGCTCCGAGTCACCGAGCATGGCCAGCTGTCCGCGGGACAGCCTCTTTGAATACCTGGCCAGAAAGCTCTCCGCCACCCGGACGGTCTCGTCCGGGGTCAGCTTCGTCAGCTGCATCTCCCGGTGGGAACGCCTGCGGAGACGGGTGAGCGCCTCGCCCTCGCTGAGCGCGGCGACGACGCTGACCCCCTCCGGCAGATACTCCGGCAGCCAGGAGAGTCCATATTCGTCATCCAGGGCCAGCGTGTCCAGCTGGTCCAGGGCAAGCCGGATCCTGTCCTCCCTGGCCGCCATGCCCAGGGCCTGGCAGACCGCCCGCCGCAGGCCCTCCCTGTCATCCGGGACCTCCAGGTCCAGCCTGAAACGGGCGCAGAGTTCCGCCACAAGCTGGCGGGCCAGCTGCTCCCAGCCGCGGTCTGCCGTATTGCCGGCGAAGAACAGGAAGGTGTAACCCTCTCCGGAAGCCTCTTTTTCCAGCGCCCATCTGGCCAGCATAGCCGTCTTCCCGGTGCCGGTCTCCCCCGTCAGGATCGTCAGCCCGTCCTGATCTGCCAGGGCCCGCAGTTTTTCTTCCTCCGCCGGCCGGTTTACGAAAGCTCCGGCGCAGCGGTCCGCCAGGAAAAACTGGTCCCTTCGCACTTCCTGCACCGGATCCGGCTCTTCTGTCTTTTCAACAAGCCGGTCCACCGCGCCAAGCAGGTCCTCATAGACCCGCTGACCGAAGCTGTCCAGGTCGCGGTAGCCGTCCAGAACGGGATACCGGCCGGCCCGGATCCTTGCCCGGAGATCCTCCAGCCGGGCGTCCGGCTCGAAGGGTCCGCAGAGTTGTCTGGTCAGGTCCGCGTCCCGCAGGTAAAAAAAGGCCTCGGTGTCATCCGGGGCCTCCAGGGCCCCGTACAGGATCTCCTGCTCGGTCACGGAAATCGGATCTCCCTCGGGGATCCAGCCGTAACGCTCCCCGATCATCCCCATGAAGAGGGGCCGGCTCCGGTCGATCTCACTCATACACACGTCGACCGTCTCCCCCCGCTCCGACTCCTCCTCCGTGATGCCCCAGCGCAGGTCCACTCCCGTGAACTCCACCTGCTTTTTGTGGCAGTAGGCGGCGACCATGGGAAAAACCTTTTCGACCAGGACATTTCTCTCCTCCACCATATCCTGAAAGGTCGAGGAGACGAAGACCCGCAGCTGTCTGGTTCCTGTCCGCTCCTTCATAGAGAGATTCCCTCCTCCGCGTCCTGATCCGTTTTCACAGCCTGCTGATAAAGCCTGTTGATGATCAGAAGCTACTGATTGAAAGGCTGGTTTTCTGACAGCCGGTCCGCGTCCTTTTCGTCCCAGAACCGGTTCATGGCATCCGCGAAGACGGCCTCCCTCCCGGTCCAGCCGTAGAGGATGCAGGTCCTGTAGCCGTACTCCGGGACCAGCACGTTATGATAACCGGCCGTCTGCACACAGTAGACATTGACGCGGGGATTGACCCTTTTCCTGTATTCGGCGATCAGCTTCGCGACATCGACATATCTTCCCCTGCAGACAAAGTCTCTGCTTCGGTACTCCTCCATGCCTTCATCGGTCCCGTAGAGGCCGCCGTGGCCGGCCTGCATGTCGGAGTAGATAAAGATATTGTCCCAGTGCTGCTTCTGGTCGATCGCGTCCCGGAAGAAGATCCAGATTCCGTTCTCCGTGCCGGGACCGACATCACCGTCTCCTCCTTCTGTGATCTCCTCTGCCTGGTGGAGGATCCCTCTCCTCTGAGTCACGGGGAAGAGCAGAAGCCTGTCCCCGAATTTTCCCACATAGCCTTCGTCGGAATTGCAGGCAGTGATGACACTGGAGAGGTTGTCGATCTCGGCCACCTTGACGGAGCCGTACTCGCTGGTCAGGGTCCCCCAGGCGCTGCCGCTGTTGTCGGACAGGCAAATGGTCTTCCCGGACAGACGGGGCATATTCTCGCAGGCGAGATCCATGCACTCCTCAAGCGCCTCCATGAGAAGCGGCACATGATGAACAGTTTCCGCTCCCACTTTCCGCAGAGCCTTCAGCGCGGAATAATAGCGGAAGGGAAACTGTTTCCCGCCGCGGACTCCCGCCTTGAGGTCCTCCAGGATCTCTCTATGCAGAATTCCCGGTCTTCAATCTCCGCAAAGATGCCGCGCAGGTTCCGGAGCAGGGCCATATGCCGCAGCACGCCCGCCTCGCAGATGTGACGCCATGAGCTTCCTGCGGACCGCATGGTCTCCCAGGTCCGGTCCTCCTGTGCCACAGTCACATTGCCCGTCTTCATCAGTTCGTCCAGCACCCCGCTGTGGGCATGGCAGATCCTGACGACGTCGATCATC
>JAFWDM010000052.1 GCA_017513005.1 Lachnospiraceae bacterium | reverse complement strand
TCCGTAATATTCAACGTCTCATCGGTGTTGTTCTCAATAGAGATATAGGCAGGCTCGGAGTAAATGACATATATTCTGCGATTGCCAAGTTCCTCCGTCTGCCCGCTGCGCATGACGACCTGCCATTTTTCCTCTGTCGTATTCCATATGAGACTGGAAATATCATAGCCGTAATCAGGCGCATCGTAGTAAAAAGCTCCGCCAAAAGCAGCATTGGGATGCGTTCTCAGCCCATTGCTGACATCGGAATACCTGGTGTAAACGTCAGCGGCGAGCTCGGACAGTGCCACTTCCCCCGTGCTGTTCAGTGTCGGGAAATAGATTCCGATGTCTTTTACTGTTGATCCTCTGCCGGAGGATGTTCCGTTCGGAAGTCCGCCGGCATTGCCGGCCCGATACATGACCTCGATCCTGACGCCGCTGCCCCAGTAGAACTTCTTGGCTGCAGTGTCGCTTTGGACCGTCAGGGACGTGTACCTGTCGTTGGTGATCTTAGCCGCATTGCTGTTGCTGGTATAGACAGCGAATCGCGCGCCGGGAACGCCGCGGGTATTTTCCACGCCGTCCGCGACATAAATGCCGATCGCTGCATTACTTGTGAGGGTGTCAATGTTGATCACTGCATCGTCATCCTGGTCCAAATAGACGTTGCACGTGACCGCGCTGTCCCCGGTTCCCTGCGTATTGTCCCTGACCTGAACACTGCCGTTAAAGATCAGACGCGCATCAGAGCCGCCCACGCCCACAGCGCCGCCGCCGGACGCGGTGCTGCCCGTATAGGAGCCGCCGTCGAAGGTGGCTCTGCCGTTGTTCGTAAAGACCGCCGCGCCGTTGACCGCGCTGTTTTCAGTGGCAGTGACGGACGTCAGGATAAGGGAGCCGCTGTCCACACAGACCGCGCCGCCATTGCCCGCTGCTGCACTGTTCCTGACAAATTGCGTATACGATGTGGCCGCGCTGTCGATGTAACTGGAAACGGTTACTGTACCACTGCCTGCATAGATCGCGCCGCCGCTGCCGCCGGTGGATCTGTTATTCTTCAGGCTGCCGCCGGACACCGTCACATTGCCGCTGCCCGCGTAAACTGCGCCGCCGCTGCCGCCGGCAGTGTTGCCGTCAGCTTCTGCATCCCCGCCAAAGGTGCTGTCTGTGAGCGTCACTGCGCCGGAGCCGCCATACACCGCACCGCCGTCACTGCCGGCCGTATTCCGGGTCAATGCCGTTCCGGTGACGGAAACCGCTCCGGTATTGGCATATAGAGCGCCGCCCCTGCCGCTGACAGCCGCATTATTCCGGATCGTCGCAGCAGTTCCGCCGTCGGCAGCCGACAAGGTGATGCTGCCGTTCCCTGCAAACACCGCGCCGCCGTCTGTCTGCGCCGTATTATCGGACAGGCTGCCGCCGGACACCGCCACATTGCCGCTGCCCGCGTATACAGCGCCGCCGCTGCTCTTAGTGGACCTGTTTCCGGACAGGCTGCCGCCGGACACCGTCACATTGACGCTGTCCGCGTATACCGCACCACCGCTTCCGGTGGAGGCTGTATTATCCTCAATCGTGCCGCCGGACACAGAGACCTGGCCGGAGACGGTATACACCGCGCCGCCCTCTTTTGCCGTATTGCTGCTGACTTCCGCCGTTCCGGAAACCGTGACAGAGGCCGAGCTGCCAAAGATCGCGCCGCCCTGTCCGTCTTCTGCCGTATTGTTCGATACACTTCCACCGGAAACGCTGACAGAGCCGCCATTTACATAGATCGCGCCGCCATTGCCGGAAGTCGCCGTATTGCCGGTCACAGCGGGTTTTACCGTTACATTCTCCGTCTCGGATATTGCGATCGCAGCAGCCGAATTGGCGTAGATTGCGCCGCCTTCCTTCGCGGTGTTCCCCGTGACAGCGCCGCCCTGGTCGATCTCGATCTCAACGTTGCTGTTGACGAAAATGGCGCCGCCGCTGCCGGACTCCGCTTTGTTGCCGGTGATCCTGGACGTTCCGGAAACCTTGACCACACCGCCGGCGAGCCAGATCGCGCCGCCGCTGCCGGAAGCCGCCGTATTGTTCTGGATCGTTCCCGTTCCGTTTAAGGTGATCCTGCTGTTCCCGGAATGATAGATCGCGCCGCCCTCCGCCGAGCTGCAGTTCTGGATCACGCCGCCGACAGTGATGGTCCCGGCAGTGGCGTGAATCGCTCCTCCGTAAACAGCATTTTCCCCGCTTCCGGTATTGATCGCATTCTGGATCGTCGCACCGGAACCTATTGTCAGGTCACCGGCACTGCGTATCACAGGAGCGGTCGCTTCCATGGAGCTGCCCTCCAGTGTCAGGTTCGTGAGCGTCAGCGTCCCGCTGTTGGTAAACAGAGGTACTGCCGCCAGATCATCCGTTCTGGTTATGACAGCCACCCGGCCGACACTGTCCGCAGTGGTCAGGGTGAGATTGAAGTCCCCCGGAATCTCTACGGTGTCCGCCAGGGGCATGAGATAGTCCGTCAGCATTTCCGCGGTCGCTGTCTTTGTGGCAATGTTTTCCTCCACATAGTCGACCATGCTCCGAAGGGTATAGAAATAATGGTTATCGATCCTGCAGATCGCTTTGGGGCTGTTGGTCAGGTCTACTTTCTTTTCCGAATCCAGAGTGAACGAGACCAGGGTGTTGTCATTCACTGTCATCGGGCTCGTCGAGCTGCCGATAATGGAACCGGTCCTCGCAGTGAGTATATAGTTCTCGTTTCCGCTCTCTGTGATCGTATAATCGCCCCGGCCCAGGCCCTTGATCCTTATTTTCGATCCGTCAGCAACCGGCAGCGTGATCGTACCCGGTGCAGTACCTTCAGCCGGTTCAGCGGCAACCGTCGAACTGTCAGCGCCTTCCACGTCATAGCGATTCTTTGTGATTCCCGTCGAGCGGATTGTCACGGTAAAGCCGGCGCCGCTGAAAAGCGCATTCTCGCCGCTCTGAGACATATCCACCGTCTTACTGATCTGGAAGTCATATCCTCGCTCGGAATAAATCGCATACACAGTGGGGGTCCCGGACAAAGGAAGGTCTTCCCAGGCCGTCCCGTCGAAACTGTACTGAAGCGTATTGTTCTGGATCTTGAGCTGCATGGTGAGTCCGGTGCTTACGTCCAGTTCGGAGCTGTTCGTCGCATCTCCGCTTCCCGCACCGATCTTCGCATAGCCCAGATACCGCTCATACAGGCCATCGTCGAGCACAGGAGGCATGCGGAAGTGATTCCCTTTCTGGCTGATGACCAGACCGGAGGAGGGAATCTCCAGGCTCTGGTTTTGCGTCACCGTCTCCCCGTTCATGGTAAGCGTTTGATGGCCATAGGTCACGGATTCGTCCGGCTCAATGCTGCCGGTGGTCTGATTCATCAGGCAGCCCGTGATGTCCGTCAGTGTCCCATCCGCCGCTTCTTTTACATAACGGATCTCAGGCATAGGAAAATAGAGGTAGTAAAGCTGGTCACTACCCAATTCAGATATAGTATTTCCCTCGCTGTCCATTAGCACCAGTTCATAGACATTGTCCTCGATCTGCTCATATGCAACGGACACAGCGCCCATATTGCTGATGGTGACCGGATTTCCTTCCGTGCCTGTTCCCCAGGCAACGGAGCCGAAGGCGTAGGAATGGGAATCTCCAATAAACAGTCCTTCGTGGGAAACCTGATGCGCTTCGTCTCCTTCCCCTTCTGTCGTCTCATAGGCAGCCGCCGGAAGTTTTTCAAGCAGCTTTACGCTTTCTCCCAATGCCAGCTCCAGCTTATACGCAGTTTCCGCAGTGTTTCTGAATTCACTGTCCCGCTGGACGATCCTGCCGGCCGCGCCGTCACCCTCTGCTATGGCCACATGAAGCTCAACAGGAAGCGATTTGTGCGTGTTGACAAAGGTGACGTCCCGGGTGCCGCCGTTTCCGCTGACCGTATAGGTATACACATTCCGGCTGTCTGTATACGCGTTCCCGTCCACATTGATGGACGTTGTGAACGCTTCCTGCAGCGTCTGCATGATCACAGCAGTCTGGGCAGTCACCCTGGTCGTGGTCGTGACGGTACGGGTCCCGGTCCCGTCATCCTCGCCTTCCGCCTTGTCGGTGGTTTCGCTGTAGAACAGGATCGACGATGCGGCCTCGCCGTTTTTGAGGATATAGGGCTGGCTGTCGGAATCAGTCGTATCAAAAACGGTTTCAGGTTCTCCGCTGATCGTTGTCACATCGGGGTCGCCGCTGTTCTCCCATTCTCCCCCCTCGTTTTTGACCTGTGTCTGTACGGACACCGTGGTAGTAGGGGTCTGCGTTATGAGCAAATGATAGGTGAACCCGGTATCCATTACAGCGCTGGTGCCAACGGTCTTTTCGCTGAACATGACCACGGTGGGCTGCTGGGTATAAAAGATCACATAGAGCCGGGGCTCGTAACCGCAGCCCGACCAGACCGCGTTTTCCCCGGTCTCTGTGGTGTATTCAAAGCCACGCCAGGTGTTCCTGACCCGCAGTGTCGGAACCGGATCACCCGAACCGGCAGCATTCGTGATCAGGTTCAGATTCGAGGCATTCATCTGCGTCTCGCCGCCCGGATCCTTGCTGCCGATCGCAAAGGCATAGTTCGTAAACCCGGCCGCCAGGTCCAGAGGAGCAGTCAGCTGGCTCGACATGCTGTATTCGCCAAGAAGCACGTTCGTCGCCGCCGGTGCTTCAGATGCTGTCACATCCTCAAGCACACCGCTTGCTGCCATACTCTTCAAGCCGATATCCAGCGCCTTTTTCTGATAGTAGACAAAGAAAAGCTCTCTGTCTTCGCCAAGGACTCTGAACGCAGACTCTCCCGCATATCTTACCTTGATCTTCTTATTCTCATATTTGATGGCCGTGACCGCATTCCTTTCGGAGAGGGAATCCATGTCACTTGCAATAGCGGCGAAAGCAAACTCATAATTGTCCGGAGTCATCGTCACATGGCTTGTGCCGTTCAGCGCCATCTCCGCGGCGGACACTGTGACGTCCCTGACGGTCCATGCCGGATCATTGGTTTTATCTTCCGGATCAGCCTCAGACGCATCGACTGCATGGACGGTTATGGTGTCTGCTTCCCCCCAACAGGCGTACAGATCCAGCCCGCCGGTTATCTTTTGCGAAAAGTCATATTCCGTATAGGAATACGGATCCGATTCGTCCCCTGTGGCCGTTCGTGTTGCCCAGTACCGGAACAGGCGCCCGTCTGTCCCGGTGTAAACGGGAACCTTTGCCGGCTCGGATACAACCGTTCCGAGATTTGCAGTCTGAGAATAGCTGCCGCTTTCGCTGTCAAGTGTATAGACCGTTGAATCCCATGCTTCGTCACCCCAGTCAGCATCCGTGCTGTTGAGGTGATAGGTCACCTGAGCGCCCCAGACTGCGAAGAGATCATTGGATTCAGAAACGCCGTAGGTGTCATTGCTGTCCTTGGAATAGAAGGTCGCGGAATCATCGCAGACAGCCTGATCGCTCCATCCCAGAAAGACGGCATTGGAGCCCGCCGGTGCCAAAAAGCCGCTGCCGTCACTCAGCTTGAACTTACTGTTGTTGGCCAGTCCCGAAACAATTGCGGTTCCCGCAGCCGTATCAACCGTCCCGGACGCATGATTCCACCCGTCTGCAGTGGTTCCGGGAACCATTCCAAAGTCAACGCTGTCTCCTGCGACCGTGCCGCCGTTGGCGTGATACATGATGGAGGCAGTTCCGACTCTCGCATAAACAGCATCCAGGTAGACAACGTCCTTTCCGCTGACACGCTTTGCATCCTCCGCATGCAGGGTATAGACCTGACCGGGCGTATAGATCACGCTGCGATCACTGTTGCGCACCTTCCAGCCGATAAAAGTGCTTCCATTCGGAGCAGTGGCTGAATGGGTCAGAGTGATCTCGGCATAGTCCGCAAAAATACCGTCTTCAAACAGTTCGGCGCTTTCGTCAGCGTCATCCATTGTCCCTGAGAGACCATCGACAACTGCGTTGTACTTCAGATAGTACACGCCGTTCTTTTTCCAATGCAGCTTCAGATTCGTATTGTGATCCGTGCGCTCGCCAAAGACATAAGGGACTTCCGTTCCGTCCTCCAGCACCTCATACCATCCGACGTATGTATAGGTGCCGGGAGCGTACTCAAACGTAGTGTCCTCCGTGGCCTTGCTGATGTCCGTCGTGTAATACGTATAACGATCCGGCCAGACCGTACCGCCTTCACCGTCTCCGGGATGATAGACATAGTAATAATTCCCGGAGCTTGATGCCACATAGTTGCGCTCCACATGGGTGTATTCCGCAACAGGTTCCCTTTCGATGGTCTGCCAGAACCATGTAGAACCCGTTCCTGTGGGAACGCCCTGCTCATTCAAGGGATTCAGTTCGCCGTAGTTCGGGTCAATGCTCACCACATACCATTCCAATTCCCAGCCGGCATAGAGCGTCAGGTCGTGATCCGGCATGTTCATGGTATTGAGGTGTGCCTCCTTGATCCCGTAAGGATCCAGGAACCATTTGGAAAATACATATCCTTTCCGTCCGGAAGACGGGGCCGGGATCTCGACCGCACTGATCCCGGAGCCATATGCAACTTGTTCGGTTTTGGGCAGATCCGCACTGGTCTTCCCTTCCTCCGTGACAGAATCGGCAAAGGTCAGAGTATATGTACCCTCTGCCGGTACATAGCCATCATTATAGTCATAATAGACATTCAGCACCGTACTGCCGTCCGCTTTGACCTCGGCGGACGCCGGCTCTTCCTTCAAATGGTACCCGTCATAACGATCATCCGCTTTATCTGTATCCGAAACGGACACCGTTTCACCAACCCTGCCGGTATGCGACACACTCTCTTTGTAGGAATATTCCGTCCCGGTTCCATTTTGCTGCCAATAGAGAATCCTGTACTCAGCAGACGTATCGTCCGTCCATCCGGCATACAGCGTCGTATCTGCGCGCAGATAGAGTCTGCCATCGGAAACATAGACACCGGCATCATCGGCGCCCACGATCAGAGAACCATCCGCATTGGAGATTTGACGTCCGTAGTCGACAATGCTCCCGTTTAATGTGCCGGTAAACCATCCGGTAAAGGTTTTCCCTCTCATGGATGTGGTCGGCAGAGCACCAAGAGATTCGCCTTTATTCAGGTATCGCGGACCGTTGTATACCGCTCCCTCTCCTGTCGCGGCAGCATAAAAGGTCAACAGGTGGGTTTCTATGAAGATCGGATAGAGATGCGTCTCTCCGGAGACGGAAATACATCCTTCCGCATCCATCGTAACGGCTGTAACAGGATTGCCTTCATCATCCTCAGCCGCACCGGGTGTGGTGATCGGTGTCTCCGACCATCCAAAGAAAGCCATCGCCCTGTCGCCGACGCTGGTGTTCGCAATACGCAAATCGTCAATTTTGACCACAGCGCTCGCAGCTGCCCCGGATCCCTCGCCAGTCGTTACAAGCTCTGCCCTTCGGGTATAAGCCACCGGGAAGGAGTTCGACTCGCTGTCAAACTGGTCATGGATAAAGACCGTCGCATAGGTTGTATAGACAGCGTACAGATCGATCGCACTGTTCTCTGTGATCGTGATGTTGTCAAAGTCATAGGGATCTTCTTCCAGTGTCAGCGTACCGCCGGTCGTGTCACCTTTATACCAGCCCGTGAACGTTTTCCCGCCGATAGAAGTCATTTGCGGCACGATCAGTTCCTCTCCGCTGATGACTGTCTGGCTATAGACGGTACGCCCCTCAGAATCCTTAAACGAATATTCTTTATACGTGCCGGGCACATCCTCGTTCGGGATCCAGAAGGTATACGTACACTGCCGTGCAGCGGTTTCTCCCCCGCTTCCGACCAAAACATACACGGAGAATCCATCTGTCTCGAACTCAACGGTTTCTCCGTTCAGAGTCGTATCCATGACCCGGGCCTCTTCCCCGGCCCCGTCAGGAACATGGACGACATCTACCGACGCATAACTGTTCAGATCATCTTTGAGCAGCTCGATGCTGACCTGAACCGTCCCGTCCGGCTGATACTCCTCGCCTGTCCGGGGATTCTTCAGGGTGATGTCAAAAGCTCTCGCAAACGCCAGATCCTCCTGCGTCACACCAAGGGCATCGGCAGACTGAGCCACATATTCGTCGTATCCGGCGTCTCCCTCTTTGATCTCAGACACATAAAGCCTGGCATCCGAGGGAATGCCGGACTCGTCATCATAAGTCACGGTGACGGAATATTCCTTCCCGTCGCCGGCCCTCAGTGTCTGTGTGAGGGTGGCTCCGAGAGCCTTCTCGCTTGTGATCTCTTCCGCGGCCGAGGGAGTCTCCTTACTCGTGGCCTCTTCCGCGGCCCCATTCGCAGTCCGGTCGGTATCAGAAGCGGTATCCGTCTGACCGGCAGGGTCTTCCCCTGCTTCTTTCTTCGGCCGGTCAGCCTCTTTTCCCTCCTGTCCGCCTGCTTCTCCGTCGGCCCGGTCAGTTTCTTTTTCCTCCTGTCCGTCTGCTTCTCCCTGCGTCCGGCCGGCCTCTTCTGCCTCTTCTGTCTCCTGCGGCCCGTCCGTCTGTGCCCGGTCTTCCTCTTCCGCCTGCCGGCTGTCGTCTTCCGCGGCCTGCAGAACGCTGTCATCCTGTGCGGTGATCAGAAAATGAAGGGGCAATGTATCCGCATACAGGTCTGCGGTATTGTCTGTATAAAGGGTCAGGCCATACAGGTTCTCGAAATAGCGGATCGCACCGTTTCCGTCCCGATCCGTATAGAGAAGAGCCGGATCTTCCACGGACAGGTCCCGATAGACGGTCACATCCGCCGCATAGGAGCCGGTCTTCCTCGACCTGACAGTATTCTCCTCGTATTGATAGACCAGGATCGGCTGTCCCTTTTTGAAGACTTTTTTCAGGCGGGATCCGCCCAGGGTCACTGTGAACTCTCCCTGCGGCAGAAAGAGATTTCCGTCGGCGTCAAACAGAAGGAGATCGAGCGCCATCAGGGCCCTCTCCGCATATTTTTTATCCTCCTCAAAGGGGATGCAGGAGGCTACGGCGGTCACTCCCTGCGGAAAGACACCCGTGACTGTGACTGTGACCTCTTTTTTGCCGGGTCTGTAGTCCGCGTCGTGATCCCAAACTGTCTCCGGGATCCTGCCCAGCAGATCCTGACTCACAGGGTTGACCCGCTCGGTCGACTCATAATAAAATCCTGCGTCGTCGTAGAGGATCCCCCAGTCGACCCGGGCGGCAAGGACCTGTTCCTCAAGACCGGCCGCATCCTCCAATGTATCTGCAGCCAATCCTTCTCCCACAGAGCCCGCATCCACAGAATCCGCGGGGATCTGGTCCTCCTGCCGGCCGGCCGTATCCTCAGACCGGCCCTCCTCTGCCTGATCCGTCTCGATCGGATCTGCGGCGATCTCTTCTGCAGGGATACTGTCCGCGGCCTGGTCACTCTTTTTTCCACTGTCCTTGTCTCCGTCTTCATTCGTTGACGAAGACCCGCCTGAAGCATCGTTCGAAGCCCCGCCGTCGGCATCCATCGAAGCTCTGCCGTCCTCAATATCCCCTGCTTCCTCAAAGGAATCAGGGACCACGAGACCATCCGCTTTCCCGGAAGACGCTTTTTCCCCTGCGCCTTCCGCCTCAGGATCCTCCAGGACCTCCGTCTGCACTGCGCTGAAGGTGGATAAATCCTCTTTTTCTGCAGGCTCCGATTCCACAGCCCCCGCCTCTGCAGATTCTGTGCTCACAGACTCCGTTTCCACAGATTCTGCCTCTGTAGATTCTGTACTCACAGGATCCGTTTCAACAGCCCCTGTTTCCAGGGCCTCTGCCCCTGCAGCTTCTGTACTCACAGACTCCGTTTCTACAGCATCTGTCTCCAGGGCTTCTGTCTCTGCAGATTCTGAAGAGATTTCCTGTGATGCATGTGCTCTGGACATAAAGACAGACCCGCCCCCCGGAACCATGCGTCCGGAAAGCGAGATCACCATTGCCACTATTAAAAGAATACTCAACAGACGATCTCTGCTTCTCATAGCTTTCATCCTCAGTCTTTGCAGATTCTGCCGCGGGGAAGGCCCGCAGGATCACTTGCTGAATGATAAGGCACTGTACATAAATCAAATCACTTCATGATTATGCGATCATGCGTCTGTTTTTCCGTCTATTTTTCTTTTCGTCAGCCGCCTCAGCTATCTCAGGCCTTACCAACGATTGCTTGCATAAAATAGCAATAATTTGATTTGCGCTGTTCCGCTTTATGCGGGTCAGGTGCTGTACCGGCCGTCACTGCAGGGCCTGCACGTCCCGCTCCGCCGCCGCACTGTCCTCGGGAAGACCCGCGTCCGGCGTGCCGCCGACCATTGTCTCAAAAAAGGTCGCTGTCACATTGGCGGATACATAGGACTCCTTGCTGTTGCTGGTCGCCGTGCACCGGATCTCGTCGATCAGGCACCGGTACGGGCTTGCGCAGAGTTTTTCGATGATCCTGCGCATGGAGTGGTAGTCCGATGTCCGGAAGGTCAGGGTAAACTGCCGGCGGATCTGGTCGTTGCTGCGCGTCACGTCCGCAAAATTGATAGTATACTGGTCTGCCTCGGACAGAACGTCATTCAGCATCTGGATCTCGGCCTTGCTGTTATTGTAGCTCTCCATCCTGGTGGTCGCGCCGTCGCTCCGGATCTGCTCCATCTCGGAATTGAGCTTGTCCAGCCGGTCCGCCCTGGCCTTCACGACGGAGAGCTCCGTCTCAATGGCGGAGCACTCGGCCTTCGAACTGGCGATGGCCGCCCGCACCGGCCTGTCCACGAACTGCACATAGACCATCCCGACCAGCAGAACGCCCAGGATCACCAGAAGGATCGATTCAAACCGGGTAAAATCTCTGCTCCAGATCTTCATTTCTTCGTCTCCTGCTATGTGGCTTACTGCAATCTTCCACTATGATCTCTGCACCTGTTTATCGCAGACGTGCATTTTCCGGCACCGCTGCAGTCTTTGCGGTGTCAGGGATCCTCCGTCTTCTCCGGCGCATTCTCTGAGGTGTCAGAGATCTTCCGTCTTCTCCTGTGCAGTCTCTGAGGTGTCAGGGATCCTTCGTCTTCTCCGGCGCATTCTCTGAGGTGTCAGAGATCTTCCGTCTTCTCCTGTGCAGTCTCTGAAGTGTCAGGGATCCTTCGTTTCCTCCGGCGCATTCTCTGAGGTGTCAGAGATCTTCCGTCTTCTCCTGTGCAGTCTCTGAGGCCTCAGGGATCCTCCGTCTTCTCCGTCGGATTCTGGAGGTAGGCGATGATGCTGGCCCGGACGATCTTGCCCTCCTCATCCGGGACCACCTCTGCCGCCCTGGCGGAGGGCATCCTTTTTGCATTTACATCCTCCTTGACTGCTGTCGTCACGGTACACATATTGACCAGGTCATAGGTCTCCAGACGTCTGGCCAGCTGATTGACCTCCTGGAGGTCTTTTCCGGTGACCGTGACGGTCAGTATATTGCCGCTCAGGGTCCAGGACGAGGCGCTGTTCTCGTTTCCCAGTTCCGCCTCTACGATATGGATCACTTTCGACCGCTCGACCAGAGAGAGCTCCTCTTTTGTCATACCGGAAAAGGTGTAGTGGGCATACTCGTCCTCTATATTCCCGTAGGAACTGATCCTGGCATACTGGGCATCCAGCTCCGTCTGCAGGCTTTTGGCCCGGCTCTGGGCCCGGAACATGGCATAGAGACGGTCCGTCACCAGGAACTTGCTGAAGAGGACCGCCGCGATCACGATCAGAATGATGCCCGCGGCCGCCGCCCTGGGATCGATCCTCTCCACACCGATCTCGGCCAGATTGATCGTGCGCTTGACCGGAAGCCTGCCGCGGACAGGCCTGGTTTTTGCGCCGCCCGCCTTAGCGCTTTTGTTCTTCTTGAATCTTTCAAAATCTATTTTCGCCAATTCACACCTCCCGGAGGAGACAGACTGCAGGCTCCGTTTGTTCCCGTATCTGCACCGTCTGTCAAACTCTGTGAATGGAATCAAATTCTTTTTCAGACCTGTCTGCCAAGCTCAACCTCCTGCCTGTCAGTCGATCGCGATCCCGATGGCCCGGGCGTAATTCCTGCCGCCAGCTGATCGAACCCTCGATGGCCCGGACAAAATTCCTGCCAGTCAGTCGATCGCGATCCCGATGGCCTGGACGAAACTGTTGCAGTTCTCGATCTCCCCGCCGGAGGGGACCAGATTGCTTGCGGGATGGACCTGCATGTCCAGGATGCTGCGGATCGCCTCCCGGAGGGGCGCGATCATGGTGCCTCCGCCGCAGAGCCAGATGTCCTGGATATTGCTGTCCGGATTGCTGTAGCGGTAGAAATTGAGGACCCGCATGAGCTCCATGGCGATGCTGTCAAAGGCGCCCAGGCACTCCTCCCTGTTCTGGCAGTTCTCATAGTTGGTCATCAGATAGGTATGGGCCAGGTGGATGTCGACGGAAAAGAGATCCGCCAGGACTTCATCCAGCGCAGACAGTCCCGTGTCCATAACGCGGGTCACCATGTGCCTCTCCCCCTGGAACATATACATCCGGATCGACTGGTAGCCCAGATCCAGTATACAGTACTCATCGGGTCCTGCCCCTTCCTGCGCTTCGCAGGCACGGATCAGATTGATATAGGCGCAGATCGCAGGCGCCGCCTTGGCAAGCTTGAGACCCGCGCTCCGCATAATGCCCCGCACCTCTTCGATATAGGCCTTCGGCGCGCTGACGGCCAGAAGCTCCATTGTAGGTGCCTCCTCTTCGTCCTGCGCCCTGCCGCGGATCCTCCCCGGCCCGGTCAGCATGGCATAGTCAAAGACATACTCCCGGATCTCGCCGGAGATATAATCCCGGAATTCAAAGGGCAGATTGTATACGAGCTGATCTGCCGTCATCTGAGGCATCACGACATTTTTGACATAGACATTTTCGTTGGGGATCACATAGGCCGCCGCCCCGGCGCGGAGCTTGTTTGCCTTCATCGCGTCCCGGATCATCTCACTCATGGATTCGCCTGAGGCGATATGTCCGTCGCGGACCATGTTTTTAGGCATGGGAACAGAGACCGTCGCCAGGACCTGGCGTCCCTGCACCAGGGCAAGCTTCAGATTGTCGCTTCCGATATCCACTCCCAGGATCTTCTTAGCCATATACGTATCCTCGTGTAAAAAAATACGGCAATAAAGAAACAAAAAAACAGACTATCGCTCTATATAACTATACCATGAAAACCGTCAACAAAAGCGTCAGTCCGTAAAATTTATTGAATATGAAATGTATTGCGCAGAAATGATGGACGAAATGCCACAAGACCAAAGTACCCCGCCCTTTTCCCGCAGGGCAGGGGAGCCATCAGAGCCCGATCAGCCCCAGGTACCAGCTGACCAGGGGGTCTCCGAACAGGAGCATGATGGCAGCCCCTGCGGAAATGGAAGGGCCGAAGGGGAAGGGCTTTCCCCCGCCGCCGTCTTTTTTCCCCAGGCTGTAAAAGACCAGCCCAATCACACAGGCCAGCATCAGGGCGAACAGGGTGCCCGCCATGCCCAGATAGAGCCCGGTCACTGCCAGGAGCTTGACATCTCCTCCGCCCAGGCTCTCCCTCCCCAGCACCCGGTCCAGGATATTGGATACCAGCAGAATGCCTCCACCAAAGAGGATCCCGGCCAGGATCCGCAGGCCGGTGTCCAGAGGACTGATAAAAGTGAAGGGCAGGGTCACGAACCAGGCGGCAATGGAGATGATATGGCACACATCTGGGATGAGGAAGCTCTCCAGATCCACCAGGGACAGGCAGAAGAGGCAGCACAGAAAGATATAGTTGCGCAGGCACAGGACTGTCAAGTCAAAGCGGAGGAGACAGGCGACTGTGATACAGGCAAAGGCCAGTTCGGTCAGGGGATAACGGACAGGGATCTTCTTGCCGCAGCTCCGGCATTTTCCTCCCTGTATGATCCAGCTCAGGATCGGGATCAGCTCCAGGGGCGTCAGGATATGCCCGCAGTCCGGACACCTGCTCCGCCCCCTGAGAAAGGATTCCCCGTGGGCAGTGCGCCAGGCCGCGCAGTTGAGAAAAGATCCCATCACCGCCCCGAACACCGCCGCCACAGCCACAAAGAAGATCAAAAATGGTCTGTACTCATAAATCGACATCATAGTCCCGTCTCCGAATCCCGCATTTTCCAAAGATCCATGCAGGGATCATGTCCGCACAAAGAGCCGGCTTCCTGCGGCCTCAGGCACTGTCCCTCAATACCGCGGCCTCAGGCACTGTCCCTTAATACCGGTCTCCGTAGCTGCTGCCCGTCCATCCGTCCCTGACACGCCAGTCGGCATTGTAGTCCTCATTGGCGAAACAGAAATAACAGATCTCCCCCTGTCCGGCCCCCGTGCCGGCAAAGCTTCCTGCGCCCTCCAGTCCATAGAAGGCCACCGTACCCTCATAGCCGTCGGTGGTGGAGGTGCCCCGCCGGATCCCCGTCTCCTCAGAGACCAGCCGGCATTCCAGCTTTTCTCCGTTGAGCTCGACGGTCACCTCCTCCGGGAAGGGAGCACCGGAAGCACCGTCCTGGTCGGCCTGCCGGATCTTTTCCCTGAGTTGTTTAAGCACATAGGAGGCATTGAGCCGCGTGCGCTCCGCGTGGTCGGAATCATGCATGCCGCAGACCGCTCTCCACTCCCCGTTCTCCCCCTTGAGAAAGTAGACGGTGCCGCCCGACGGACAGTACCCGTCCCGCCCGGGCAGGATCGACACCAGCTCTGTCGCCGTATCGTTGAGGCGGTCTGTCTGCCCATTGCTCAGCATGGTCACCACCAGCGCCCCGTTCACGACCCGGAGTGAATCCTCACAGGCCAGCCACTGCCCGTGATAGCGGTACTTCCGGTAGGTCGGGAGCAGGAGCAGGACCAGCAGGACGGCGCAGAGACACAGCAGGATGACATGAATACGCGCCAGACCGCACTGCCTTTTCAGTTTTGATAAAATACATCTGCGCATCGCTTCCCCGCCCCTACTAAAATGCCACTCGATTTCACTCTTCCGAAGCATTCCGCTCGCCAGAGCGGCACCCTGAGGAGAATTTCGCGAAGGCGAATTCTCCGAAGGATCACGGGAGCTTTGGGCCGTCTCGCGGCACAAAGCTCCGAGAATGAAAAATACTGTACCGACAGTATTTTTCATTCTTTCGGGTAGGACTCCAGAATGTCTGTGATCGCCGGAACCAGAACCTTCTTTCTGGAGATACTCGGTTCCAGCCTGTAGTATGTCCCGCTAAAGGCGGCTTTATCGCCAAAAGCAGCTTCAAGCACTTCTTCTGCCGCTTCATTGCAGGGAACGAGATAGGACACAGAAATATCATCATGAAAGATACTGACCTGGGCAAAAGCCATATCCATCCCGGTCGGAGACAGAGTCGAAGGCATCACCGCCTTCATGCGCCCGCACAGATCTTCTGCATCTTTCTCATCGTAGGCATTGACACAGCCGATGGAATATTTCTTACCGCCGCTTTCATACTCCTTGTAGTCGCTGAAAAAGATCTCCTCATCGGACATACCCTCATAAGAGAGTGACGCCTTAAACATTTCCTGATAAAAAGAATCCGTATCGGATACGCCGGCGATCCCGCAAAGTTCCTTTAAAGCTTCTCTGTCTGCAGTCGTCGTATTGGCCTGCAGATTTTTTGTATCTGACAGGATCGAGCCCAGCATGACATACGCCGTCTTTTTATCCAGTTCGATCCCATAATATCTGTATCGGAGCCAGACGATGGTCGCGGTCGATCCCAGAGGTCTGGCATCATAGATGAGCTGATTGCCCGTAGTAACCGCTCCGTCCCCGTGGTGATCGATGATGCTGATGATGTGTGCATCCTGCAGTCCGTCAGCAGACTGCGTGTATTCACTGTGATCCACCAGAACCATATTCAGACCGGCCGCATCCTCCAAAAGTTCCGGTGTTTCCACCCCGGCAGCTTCAAGGATATACGCCGTTTCATGGTTGACCGGCCCCAGAACGACCGGAACCGCGTCATACCCGAGCTTCTGAAGCAGGGCCGCATATGCGATCGAACTGCCCACTGTGTCAGAATCCGGGCTCTTATGTCCCGTCACATAGATCTTTCCTTCGATCTCTCCAAGCCCTTCCAGCTCACTGCGGTTCAGCTGGATCTCCAGCTCTTTTTCTTTCTGATAGCGACCGGCTTCCATGGATCTTCCTATGAAGAAGCCTCCGAATCCGACTGCGGCAAGCAGCAAGATGATACAGCACACGGCGACCCACTGTCTTCTTTGTTTCAAGGCGAAAACCTCCTCCTCAGTTACACAGCATAGGAATCCGCTTATTCCTTTAAAATGATAGAATGTGATGATCGTTGCATCTACCTTGATAATAGCACTAAAGCAAGAGGCTGTGCCATAATAAGTTATCAAAAGCATTTCGAATGTAACGCAGCTGTTCACGGGGCATCGAATTTAACGTGTTTTTATGCGCTACACCGCGGGAGAGCGCGATCCTCATTTCCAGACAGCACGAGTCAGCTCTTTATTGACATCTTCTGTTAACAGTTTCATTAAAAACAAGAACAGCGCACCGCAAATCCGGAATATAATCCGTATTCACAATACGCTGAACTAAAGATTTGTACTCAGCAAAAATATGTAATGCAGCCAAAAGTACTGTTCCCATAGCTGAATCACTTCTGCGCTTCGCGCTTCTATGATTCGCATTATGTGTGGCGTTTCAGTTCCTTATCGACATCTCTTCCGCCGTACATCACTCGAATGACTGTAACAATATAGTTTTCCATATCCGGGATATAGAAGATCAAATAATTATCAACCGGGAAAACTCTGAGACCTCTGCTTTTCCACGGCTCTCTTTCATATCTACGGAACTTCTCCGGCATATTGTCAAGCTTGCTTATTGCATTCTCCAGCCGATCCAACTGTCCAGCTGCATTTTCAGGTGCTAAAAGCTCAAATGCGATATATTCAAAGATGTCCCTTAAGTCCCTGTCAGCCTGCTGGAAATCTGCACATCAAACATCATAGGCCATAATCCTTTCGGATATCAGCAAATGCAGACTTCACAGACTTGGTTCTTCCAGCCTGCATATCAGCATATCCCTTTTCCAGTTCAGCATCCATCTGAGCATCCGTAAGCACACTTGCATCAAGTGGTCTTACTGCAGGCATTTTCACTTCAAAAGGCAGTCCCCTCTGAAGAATGATCTGCTTATAGAACATATTGATTGCACTGGAAGCCGGAATTCCTAAAGCAGAAGAATGCTCTCAGCCTGCTCTTTTACATCCGGTTCTATCCTTGCATATAAATTCGCTGTTTTTGCCATATCTCATCATCTCCTGAATGAAGTCTTGAAATCATAAACCTGTTCAAGGGAGTTATAAACGATTGTGCTGACAAAAGCAATACATTTTAAGCCAGTCGAAGTCATCCTGACAGGGCCAGCTGGTCATGTGGTTCTTCATCACGCTGCATCTCGCAATACATATCATTGATACCTCAAATAGCAGTACAGCATCACACAACTCCCTCATACATCACTTTGTCGCCGACATGCACCTGCTGTACTCCGGTCTCCTTCTTTTTATTAAAGTTGAAGCTCAGCATATACCCTGTTGACAGGCCAAAATAGTCCAGATATTCACTGATCTGCCTCTCACCCTCCGCATTGTACCTCTCTCCGCACCAGATCTTCAGCTCAATGATATACTGCCTGCCCAGGTAATCGATGATAACATCCGTCCGCCTCTGATCCCTGGTCTGCGCTTCGATGTAATAGTTGCCAGTACCATTGATGATCGGCTTTAAATAAAGCAGAAACAGTTCTCTGCCGTCCTTCTCCCTAAACCTTTCTTCAAGCGGTCCATAGACCTGATGAAAGGTATCAATGAAGCGTTCGAGGATCAGACGGACATTCAGTTCTCCATCCTCAACAAAGATATTCCCTGCCCGATCTCCCTCTCTGTAAAACACATTGCTCTTAAGCTCTTCATCTGACAGGAACAGATTATAAAGCATGGTCTCAAATATCCTGTTGGCGATCCTGACTGCTCCGTTTTCATTTCGGATCAGTCCATACATCTGCATCTGAACGATAGCATCCTGCTGTACATTATAAGACAGCCTGGTTCCCTCCATCAAAATACTCCGGATCGATGCCTTCAGCTCCGGATAATTATTCAGGGTCTTCGTCAAAGACTGAAACAGCGTATTATTTTCGTTAAGGATCAGCTTCACCGCCTCATCGATCCCTGCACTCGTCCAGGCATTCGAAAGTCCCATCGCCTTACTGACGTTTTCATCGATCAACTGACAGATTCGGCTCACCAGAAAAGGATACCCGTTCGTATACGCCCGGATCGATTTCGCAATCGCTGCCGTATCCATCCCCGTATGATGGTCTGCTTCATATTCGTCGAGCATTCCCCTGATCCCGTCCTCCGACAGGCTCATATCGATCGTAAAGTCCGTCGCAATGTTCCAGGGACTATTTACCTTATGTGCTTCCTCCGGGCGGATCTTACCTTTTAAATGCTTTACATCGATGACACCGGCCAGGATGACGGATCGAAATGTTTTTATCCCCTTGGTATCCCTGCTGATATAGCTGTCCCGAAGTCCTCCCAGAAAGTCCAGAAAGACTTGATTGTTTGTGGCCGAATCTACCTCGTCGATAATCATCACTATCTCTTTTTCGGAATCGGCACACCACTCAAGAAGCATGTCGAACAGCTCATCCAATTCAGCCCTTTCAGTTCTTCTGTCGAGAAAATCCCGCATCATATCTTTCACATGATCAGGGAGTACAAGACCCGCACGAGTCTCTCTTTTCAGCTTTCTGCAGAATGCTTTTACGAATGCCTGCTCATTTTTAAATCCGGCTTCGCCGATCCCTTCAAAGCTCAGGCTCACAACTACATATTCTGATGCCAGACTTTTACTGAGAGCGTCAATCGTCGTCGTCTTTCCATACTGTCTGGCCCGATTGATCGTGAAATACTTGCCCGCATCCACCATCTTTTTGATCTCTTTAACCCTCTCGGAGAGATCGACCATATAATGTTTTGCAGGTATGCATACCGCTGTGGTATTAAATTCTTTCATCATTCGGATTCTCTTTCTCTGCTCGAACAACTGCAACAGAAGCTATAGTTTTCAAGGTTCAACACACCTTTTGGGTGTGGGAAGTTTTAGATATTAAGTCGTATTTCCTTCACATCTTTGCTGAGGCATGTTCAAATCCTCCATCCTTAGAGAATTCCATAATCAAATTAGCTGTGGACGTGATAATATCCATGAACTTTTCTATGTCTTTTTCTGAAAAGCCATACACATCTTCCCACTTATATCCCGGCAAATAACATGTCGCATGATGAAAGCAATCATTTTCATCCGGCTTTTCAATATAAACCTTTACAGTACCATCTTCTTTCATCTCGGAGTGGACTATCTCCGTATCATCATTTAAAGTCAAAAAAGGATACATCATGATATATCACCTGTCTTCTGTTTCTAAGTCTTTATTGAGCCCCACATATCGATTCCTTCCTTATAATCAATTATAACAAATGCCTCAAATAGCAGCAATTAAATCTTCGCAGGCAGTGGTCTATACAACTTGGTTTTTGTATTATTTCTTCGGAATAGTTCTCGTTTTCACAATGGATGCATCTGCTTTTCCCTGTGTGTCAGGATAGATGTCAGTGACCCTGTTCAGTACTTCTGTTTATATCGGTACAGGAAGGTTGCTGTCAGGAAGTATAAGCTATCGGCATCGCAGTCCATCATGTCAATGGCTGCCGTAACAGGAAGGCCTTCATCGTCCACAGTCGCCACTATGGTCGTGTGGATTTCATTTACAAGATAGCGGAAATAGGTTTCTGCGTTCGTCATCGTTATTCCTTTCCTTTCAGCAATGGTCTGATTCTTTTATATACGAGCATTGTAAATCCGGTTATAACAAGGCCTTTCAGCAAGTTGAACGGGAACGCATTGTACAGAACAATATCCAGCTTCGTTTTGATAAACGGGATAAACGCTCCGAAGGATGCAATCATCTGATCCAGCGGCATAAACTGCTCAAATAAAGGAAGCAGGGTGAAGTAGTTTGCAAGCGCGGCCACGATGCCCATAACGATACTTCCGATAATCCCACCGATCAATGCTGTCCTTTTTGTCTTATGCTGCTTATAAATCAATCCAGCTGTAGCGGCAAATGATGCTCCCATCAGGAAATTGGCAAGCTCTCCCACTCCGCTTGTAGCTGTGGAGAAAAGCCCAAGCAGGTTTTTTACAAGTTCTATCAGGATTCCGACGACAGGACCAAAAGCAAATGCACCAATCAGTGCCGGGAAATCTGACAGATCCATTCCTGCAAAGGATGGAGAGAGCGGAACAGGAAATTCAAAGAAAGCCAGTACGAAAGCGACTGCCGATAGTACAGCTACGGATGTCATGGTTCTGATGGATAATTGCTTTTTCATTTCCTGTCCTTCCTTTTGAAAAGGAGACTGAACCAGTTCGTCCAGCCTCCTTTGTTACTACTCTCTATGTGTTGATGAACGATCAGGCAAGCAGCCAGTCCACCATCTCATCGGCGGCCTTCAGATCTTCCGGCTTCTCCATGATGCTGCCG
>JAFWDM010000051.1 GCA_017513005.1 Lachnospiraceae bacterium | reverse complement strand
AGGGGTGACAAAAAGAACCGTCCCCTTTGTCACCCGGGAGCGCCTGGAGTGTCCGGAGCGCCTGGAATGTCTGAAGCGTCTGGAATGTCCGGAGCGCCTCCTGCTCTCACACGTCTTCGTCCATGGAGTCCTGGAGGGCCTCCACGATGGTGGGAACGATCTTCGTGACGCGGTCCCTAAGCCCCTGGGGGGCATTGGGGAAGGTGTAGGAGACGTCAGAGGCTGCGAGAAGGGGCAGGTCGCTCATGGAGTCGCCGATGCCGTAGATGCGGACGTCGCCGTATACCTGGCTGATGTACTCGTGCATGAAGTGGATGGCTTCGCCCTTGTGACATCCCCGGGGGGCGATGTCGATGTGGCTGTTGTTCAGGAAGGCGTTGACGCTGTCGCCGTACCAGAGGTTGATCTCCTCGACCATGGCGGCGGCTTCCTCCGGGCTCCTGGCGTGGATGCTGAGCTGGTGGATGCGGCCGCGCGGCGCGTCGTCCACGCCGTTCAGCACATAGTATTTGCCAGGATAATCCTTGAAATTCATCTCCCGGAAGACGCAGACCTCGCCTTCGACGTCCATGGTGAACCAGTATTTGTCCGTGCCGAAGTGGCGCAGGATCACGTCGACGACGTTGGGATCCAGGGCTTTTTTGCGGATCTCCTGGAGGTGGTAGTTCACGATGTTGGCACCGCTCCCGGTGATATAGAAATCGGGATCGATCTTTCCCTCGATAAAGGGGGTCACGCCCTTGACCGGGCGGCCGGTGCACAGGCCGAAGAGGTTGCCCGCGGCCTGGTACTCGCGGATCTTCTCCATGGTCCTCATCGGGAGCCTGCCGTCCCCCTCCGCCTCATAAAAGAAAATAGTGCCGTCGAAGTTGCTTGCGAATACTTTTTTCATGGGAACATGGTCCTTTCAGCAGAGAACGCCGGCTTCACCTGCGGGAGCACTCTCCCCGCACTATGAATGGCTGCCCGGCAATTGCTGCCCGATCAGGGGAGCTAGTCAATGCATATAGGTAAATTATACTGTAAAGCGTGGGTTTTCACAACGAAAATTGTGCAGATGTGTGAAAGAGAAGAATCGATAAAGCGTTTAAACCGGCTTAACAATGCAAAAGCGGTTTGACTGAATTATTAACAGGTGGTAAAATATACATATAAAGGCACTGCCGATAGGCGGTCAGCCCTCATAATGATTAGCTACACAGAGTAGCCGCTCGGTTTTGGGGACAGGGCGGCTATTTCTGTGTATTTGAATTGTAGAAAAACACCGCCCCTTTGCCTCTGCAGGCAAATGGGCGGTGTCACTGTATATTCGTATAAACAGATGTCTTGTTTTACAGAAGGGCCTCTACCGCTTTGGCGACATCATCCATTTTGGCGGTGGGCTCGAACCGTGCCACGACGTTGCCCTGGCGGTCGATCAGGAACTTTGTGAAGTTCCACTTGATGTCGGGGTTGTTCTTGTAGTCCCTGTCGATGGTCTTAAGAAGGGCGGACATGGCCAGGGCTCCGGGGCCCTTCCCAAAGCCCTCAAAGCCCTTTTGG
Organism: Lachnospiraceae bacterium; assembly: GCA_017513005.1. Classification (GTDB taxonomy): domain Bacteria; phylum Bacillota; class Clostridia; order Lachnospirales; family Lachnospiraceae; genus CAG-791. The sequence goes on along the minus strand of JAFWDM010000051.1, from coordinate 16,349 downwards.
CTCTTGAGGTAGCGGAAAAGCTCTATGGCGTTTTCACCGTTGACGTCCGATTTCTTCATCTGCGGAAACTTCGTATTGTAGTGGAGCTGGCAGAACTGGTGGATCTCCTCATCCGTGCCGGGTGCCTGGCCCTTGAACTGGTTGCAGGGGACGTCGATGATCTCAAAGCCCTTCTCGTGGAAGTTCTCATACATCTCTTCGATCTCCTTGTACTGAGGCGTAAAGCCGCAGCCGGTCGCGGTATTGACGACCATGACCACCTTGCCCGCAAACTCTTTCATGGAAATGTAGTTTCCCTTTGTATCCTTTACAGACAGATCATAAAAACCCATTTTGTACCTCCTGAGATAATCTGAAAACTGCTTTCCTGTCTTCTGTTTGATTTTTCTCTATTATATTGCGTGCAATTAGTTTTGTCAAACATTTTTTGCCCTTGCGTGCACAAAACCCTCACATGACGTCTTTGAGGGCGTCGGTCATGGGAATGGCGCGGATCTTGCGCAGTTCGAGGATGGCAACAGCCAGGTAGGTGGCGGCACCCAGGAGAAACATTTTGAGGAAGATGCCGCGGGGGATGTCATAGGTGATCCAGCCGGTCATGCGGGCGGCGAGGTAGTACTGGAAGATGGTGTGCATGATGGCATTGTCCGCGGGGATGGTGACGGCAAGCATGAGGAGGGTGGCGATGGTGGTGGTCAGCATGTAAAAGCCGGCGATCTCCCTGTCGGTACAGCCCAGGATCTTGGTCATGGAGATGGCGTGGGCGTTTTTCTCGATGACGATCCTGGAGAGGAGGTAGAGGAGAATCATGAAGAGGACGACGGCAAAGATGTCGACCACGATCATCATGCCGCCCATGGAGATGTCCAGCTGGCGGCTGATCTTGACGAGGTCGTCATAATCGACGACGGTGGCGATCATGTCTCTGCTGATATCTGTGATCGGCTGATCGGAGAAATAGCCGGAGGTGTAGTCGTCAAAGAGGCCGAAGGTGCTGCAGAGGTCTTCCGTGCGCATGAACATGCAGAGGCCGCCCATGTAGTCATAGATGCCGTCGACCGTAAATGTATAGGTTTTGTCCTCAAAGGGCTCTTTGAGGCGGATGGTGTCGCCGGTATGGATCCGGCATTTGTCGGCGTAGGCGGCGGAGATCCAGGTCTCGCCGCGGGCGATCGGGGCGTCGATATAGGAGCTGTCCTTTTTTATGCCGTAGACGGTGATGTTCTCCACGCGCAGGGCTTCGCCCTCCGGGATGCGGAGGGTATAGGAGGTGAAGGCCTCCGCGCTTTTTTCCGAGGTCATGGAGGAGAGGCGCAGGAAGGTCGAGGTGAGGATCTTGTCAAATTCGTAGTCCCTGTCCTTTTTATAGGCGGGTATGTTCAGGAAATACTGGTACTCACAGAGCATGTTGTCCCGCATGGAGGCCTGGTAGCGGTCCAGGACCGCGGGGAGGGCCATACCGAAGAGCAGCAGGAGGTTGGCAAAGAGGATCCCGATAAAGAGGATCGCATAGTTTCCGATATTCTGGAAAAAGATGCGCAGGCGGAAGCGCACCGGGAAGGGAATGCGGGGAGAGAGGCAGAGGCCTGCTGTGCGGCGGCCGGTTTCTTTTCTGCCGTCCCTCTGCGGGCGCAGGTCCTTGCGCAGAAACTGCAGGGGAGAGAGGGACAGGCGGCTGCGCAGGGTCAGGAAGGTCGTCACGAGCATGATGCAGAAGGGGACGATGGTCGTGAGGACAAAGGCTTCGGCATTCCAGACCGTCACATAGGTTGGAAGGCTGTAGCTGCCGTAATACATGCCGGCGCAGACATCCTTGAAGTATGTGTATCCCAGGATATTTCCGGCCAGGGCAGCCGCAAGGGTGACAATGAGGGGGAGCGCCATGTAGTGGCGCACCAGCTCGCTCCTCGTGAAGCCGGAGGCACGGAGGGTGCCGATCACGGCCGCTTCGCGGGCGATCGTGTCGTTCATGGTGATGACGAAGACGAAAGCGATGATGACGATCACGATGTAGAGCAGGATCAGCATCATGGCGCGGTCGCCGCCCATGTCCTCCCCGGTGAACTGGATCGCCTGGTTCAGGTAGCGGGGCAGGAAGTCCTCCAGGTAGATCTCGTCCGCGATGTCCTCCATGATCCGGTCGGACAGGATCTTCTCCTCCTCCGCGTATTCTGCGGGGACATACTTCCAGCTGTAGCAGTACGTCAGTTCGTCGGCATGAAACCGGGCAAAGTCTTCTTTTCCGACTGCGGCTACGCCGAATCGCAGCGCATCAAACATGGCATCGCTGTTGTCCTGGAAGAGGGCGCTGTAGTCGGGGAAGGCGACCAGGCCGGTGACGGTGAAATCGTACCGCCCGAAGCGGATGCTGTCTCCGATGCGGATCCCGTTGTTTTCGGCAAACATGCGGTCCAGGACGAGGTCGCCCTGTTTTTCCGGAAAGGATCCGTCCATCAGGCAGAGCCGATTGATCTCATCGCGGAATTGAAACAGGCGCAGGGTGTTCCCGTCCTCCATCCTTTTTTCCACGTAAAAATTGTCATACAGCCGGATGCTGTATGACCTGGAGGAAAGAGTGACCCTGTACGCTTCGATATCCCGGCGGTTGGTGCGGGAGATCTCTTCATCGGTACGAAAATTGCCGTCCTCTATATTGTATTTCTCAAAGCTCTCTCTGTAGGCGATGATCATACTGCCGTCCGCGACCAGAAAGCCCGAGATCAGTCCGATCGTGAAGGTCAGGAGCAGGAAGATAACCAGATATTTTCCGAATTCGCTGCGCAGGGAGCGGAGATAGCGATGTTTGAGGGGATTCCTCTTCCGGGCGGTTTTTTCTATTTTCATTTCCATTTTCATTTCTATATATGACTGCCATGTTTCTTCCGTATTTGTGCAGCAGCTTTTTACCATTCCAGGCGGTCCGCGGGGATGCGGGTTGTGTTTTCGATGCGGTCGCGGATCGTGCCGACCATCTGCAGCAGCTTTTTTACCATTCCAGGCGGTCCGCGGGGATGCGGGCTGTGTTTTCGATGCGGTCGCGGATCATGCCGTCGCGCAGGCGGATGATGGTATCCGCCATGGCGCCGATGGCCTCATTGTGGGTGACCATGATGATCGTCGTCCGATACTCCCGGTTTACGCGCTCGATCAGGCGGAGAATCTCGCGGGAAGTATTGTAATCGAGGGCGCCTGTAGGCTCATCACAGAGCAGGATATCCGGGTTTTTGACTACAGCACGGCCGATACTGGTGCGCTGCTGCTGGCCGCCGGAGAGCTGGTTGGGGAATTTGTCCCGGTGTTCATAGAGACCGAGCGTGTGCAGGATCTCCGTGACGTCGAGCGGGTGGCGGCTCAGAAAAGCGCCGACTTCGATATTCTCCCGGACAGTCAGGTTGGGAATCAGATTGTACATCTGAAAAACGTACCCGAGGTGCTCGCGGCGGTAGCGGGTGAGCTGCCTGTCGGTCATGGAGGCCAGGCGGGCGGCAGACCTTCCATGCGCAGAGGAGACAGACTTTTCACCTGCAGAGGCGGCGGAATCATGGATCGCGATCTCTCCGCTGTCAGCCGTATCGATCCCTCCGATGATATTTAAAAGTGTCGATTTGCCGGATCCGGAAGGGCCGAGGAGGACGCAGAACTCTCCTCTTTCCACAGCCAGACTGATGCCACGCAGGACTTCGACGCGGTTTTCTCCCGCTCCGTAGGATTTTCTGATGTCTTTTAATTCCAGCAGCACTCTTTTTCCTCCAGGGTTATGGGTAAGCGGGCGTCCCCGGGCTCACGGTCTTCGCGCAGAGCAGACACCCCCGGGATCCCCGGTTTCGGGCCAGGGCAGGCCCCCGGCATTGGTTTGAAAGTACCGACCCATTTGTACATATCGCCAACGTTAGTCTGATTTAACTATTATAGCGCACAAGTCTTCTCTGCGCTACGTGGAAAGAGCCAAAAGTCTGCGGCTTTTGGCTCTTTCCACTGTTACAGATATTAAGAATTAAGTCAGAGGAGTGACCTTCTTACCTTCAGGCCAGGGCGGCGCCGAGCTCCCTGCATTGGGCTTCTCCTTCCGCATCAGGGGTCTCATGGACCATCAGGCTGTCAGCCGCCAGGTCGGCACCGGCTGTTTTTGCTTCATCCTCCCAGAGGCGGATCCATTCGCCGTCTCCCCAGCCATAGGAGCCGAAGAGGGCGATCTTTTTGCCGGAGAGGGCGCCCTTGACATCATCCCACATGGGCTGGTATTCGACTTCCTCCAGCTGCTCTGCTCCCATAGCGGGGCAGCCGAATGCGATGGCGTCATAGTTCGCGACTGCTGCAGCATTGAAGTCGGAAGGTCCCAGGAGGGTGACTTCTGCGCCTTTTTCCTGCGCGCCTGCCGCGACCGCATTTGCCATTGCCTCTGTGTTTCCGGTTCCGCTCCAGAATACGACTGCTACTTTGCTCATTTTTCTTCCTTTCTGTGTAATACTGCATGTTTTGTCGTCAGATACAAGTCCCTGTACTGCCGCACTAAAAGTATGCCGGAATAGAACTGAAGGGGCTGCTTATTTCCGGCACACCTTTTGACGCAATTGATCTCGAAAGGGGGCAGGCCGTGCCTTTGACACAGTTGACTGTAAACGGTATCAGGCCGTTACTGCGAGGCGGGTCAGCGGGATGCCGTCAGACCACTGTCTGCAGTAGCTCTCCGTGCACTTCCGATACTGGTCAAAGGTTTTTTTCGCCTGTTCGGTGTCGCCATAGACGCGCCAGGTCCCGACGAGTTTACAGCCGACGGACCGGTTGCTGCTGTGGGCGATGAAACCGCGGACATCCTCGGGCGGGTAGCTGAGAAACAGGCCGATCTCATGCGGGAACTCACTCCCGATGTCATTGAGTCTCTGAATCAGCTCGACCACGCACTGGCTTTCATTTCGTGCCCGGTATCCGGCACGCCGCAGCAGGTCCAGGGCTTCCTTTCGGGAGAGGTCCTTCGCCAGGCGATTCGGGCGGTAGAGATATATCAGAACACGGTCCGCCGAGTATCGCAGCGGCAGGACGCGAAGACCTTTCGGCACCAGGGCTTTGTTCAGCCTGCGCAGGTCTGCCATGGTCTGGACACGGTCAGTACAGGGACATGAAAAAAGGTTTCCTGTCTTGATGCCCGCGAGTGTCGGGGAACCGTTCTTTACAAGCATTTCATCGGACATGGGCTCTTGCTTCCTTTCAGTCATTCTTTTTTAAGTCATGTGCACATCCGCTTTCTGCATTCAGGCACTCTTCTGCCCGGCGTGCTTTTCGAGAATGCCCCGGAGAGCCGCCATGGAGGCAGTCCTGGAATGCTCCACCTTTGTGTCCATGCCCTTGATTTCGTTTTGCGCGCATTTGAGTACTTTGTGGGAGAGGGCTCCCGTAAAGCAGATCATCAGATCCGGGTTTCCAAGCTTGTTCTTCAGGCTTCCGGACGGTTTGATAAAAACTTTCGCGCGGCATTTATACTCTTTACAAAGATCCTTGTACTGCCGCTCCATGCATTCGTTTCCACCCAGTATAATCACACTCATAAAAACTCCTTTTTATCGATTGGTTAGGTTAGTCTAACTTCATGTGCAAAAGAAAACGTCCCATGGACGTATGATACAGGCCATCGCCGGAAAGCATCGCCGGCAGGCCGGACGAAATGTTCCGCAGACGTATGATCGATAAAGACTGCTTATGCATTGACAGACGGAAGTCTGTCTGCCTCTTGTTGGTTAATTATAACTAACTCATCTGTCCGTTACGACTCCAATCGGACAGATTTCCTGCTTTTTTGCTCATGAGCGTGGGCCGATCAAATAACCGTGCTGGCCGATCAAATAACCGTGGGCACCTGCATGCAAGCATGCGGTGCCCACAGCTGCAACAAACCAAAGGTTTGTTATCGGGCTTTTACAACAGGTTTTTCATGCTGTCGACGCTGAAGTAGATGGTGGAGATGTTGTGGAGGAGGGCAGCGCGGGCAGAGGGCATGAGGCCCAGGAGGCCGAGTGCGATGAGGGCGCCGTTGAAGGTCATGATGCGGCGGTAGTTGCCGTCGATGCGGGCCATGAGGGCGTTGCTGATGCTGCGCAGGACGATGAGTTCGCGCAGGTCGTCGGCAGAGATAGTGATGTCTGCGATCTCGCGGGCGATGGCGGCGCCGGCGGAGATGGCGATCCCGGCATCGGCCTCGGACAGGGCCGGGGAGTCGTTGATGCCGTCGCCGATCATGACGACCTTGCGTCCGGCTTCGTGTTCGCTGCGGATGAAGGCGGCCTTGTCCTCGGGGAGGACTTCGGCGTAGAAGTCGTCCATGCCCAGGCGGGCTGCGACGGCGGCCGCGGTCTTGCGGCTGTCGCCTGTCATCATGACGACGCGGGAGAAGCCGGCGGTGTGCAGGTCGTCCACGACGCGGACAGCTTCGGGCCGGATGGGATCCTCGATGCAGAGGACAGCGGCCAGGGTCCCGCCGAGTGCCAGGTAGAGGAGGGAGCAGTCGTCGGGCAGGGCCTCGAACCGGGCGCGGTCCTCCTCTGTATCCGGGATCCGGCATTTTTCATCTTCAAAAATAAAGTGGTAGCTGCCGATCAGGGCCCGGACGCCGTCGATGGAGCTTGCGATGCCGTGCGCCACGACGTATTCGACCTTTGCGTGCCGCTCCGCGTGCTGGAGCTTTCTCTTTTCCGCCTCGCGGACGACGGCGTTGGCGATGGAATGGGGGAAATGTTCCTCCAGGCAGGCTGCCAGGCGCAGCATTTCGGCCTCTTCCCGTCCGCCGAAGGTGACCACTTCGCGCACACTGGGAGTCGCTTTGGTCAGGGTTCCTGTCTTATCAAAGACAATGGTATCCGCCTGGGCGACGGCTTCCAGGAATTTGCCGCCCTTGACATCGATGTGGTGGTCGCTGCATTCACGCATGGCGGACAGGACCGTGATGGGCATGGCCAGCTTGAGGGCGCAGGAGAAGTCCACCATCAGGAAGGACAGGGCCCGTGTGGCGTTGCGGGTGAGGACATAGGTCAGGATCGTGCCGCCCAGAGACCAGGGCACCAGGGAATCAGCCAGATGGGCTGCCCGGCTCTCGGTCGCGGATTTGAGCTTCTCGGAATCCTCGATCATGGACACGATCTTGTCGTAGCGGCCGCTCCCCAGTGCCTTCTCGACGCGGATTTCCAGCTCGCCCTCTTCCAGGACAGTGCCCGCATAGACATAGGCGCCCCCGTCCTTGCGGACGGGCAGGGACTCGCCTGTCATGGAGGCCTGGTTGACGCTGCCCTCTCCGCTCTCGACGATACCGTCGAGCGGGATGACGTTGCCTGTCCGGACCACAACGTGGTCGCCGGGCTTCACATCGCGCACAGAGACCAGGACTTCCTCTCCGGCCTCTGTCCGCACCCAGGCCTTATCCACATTGAGATACATGCGCTGGGCCAGGTCATCGACCGATTTCTTATGGGTCCACTCCTCCAGGAGGGCGCCCGCATCCAGCAGGAACATGACCGAACCGGCGGTAGAATGGTCCCCCCGCAGGAGGGAGACGGTGATGGTCGTCGCATCCAGGACCGGCACCTCGAGCCTGCCCCGGCGCAGGCAGCGCAGGCCCTCCCCGATGTAGTGGGCGGCCCTGACCAGGTTATAGACCCGGTTCACCGGCCCGGGCAGGACAAACGTCCGGATGGCCCGGCCCAGCACCAGGAAAAAGAACTTGTCCTCATAGGTCCGGCTCAACTGCCGGCCGGTGTGCTCCGGCACCTCGACCTCCGTGGTCTCATAGTCAAATGTCGACAGGGCGGTGATAATGTTCTCCCTCGCCTGCCTGTTTTTTTTATCAAAAAGTATCGTCGCGTCCATGGTGCGGTCGGAGACGGTCACCTTTTCCACCTCCGGCAGGGCTGACAGATAATAGTGCAGCCGGTCCGCCTGGGCCATGGTCATCCGGCGCTGGGCCATGCGGACACGCAGGCGGCCGCCCGATTCATGTAAAATTCTGCATTTCATAGTATTCTCTTCCGTATCTGATTTCCGGTTTTATACCTTTTAGCATTGTACGTTATTGTACGTAAAACCGCCCCGCAGGAAACATTCCTGCGGGGCCGATGTCGTCATGCCGATACCTGCCGGCGCCCGATCATAGACACAGAACATGTCCGATCAGCGTCACAGGCTTCTCAGAGATAATTATGCCTCTGCAGGAACCGCCGCGGAAGCTTCTGCAGCCGCCAGGACCGCTTTTGCGTCCTCGATCTGCTTCGCATCCAGCTCTGCCTGCCGCTTCTCATTGATCTCGCGTGCGTCCGCCGCGATATCATTGCAGTTCTCGCAGATCGTGGTGACGTCTTTGAGGACCTCGTCCTTCATGCGCAGAACAGCTGCCGTCCCGTGCGTATAGACCTTCTTCGCATCCGCGCTGGACAGAAGCCTTACTCCGTAGGAGCCCAGCAGAGCGCCGCAGCCGATCAGCCTGACTGCTTTCCAGTTGCAATGTTCCAGACAATCCAAAATAAACATAAAGTGCCTCCTGTTCTGAGTGTCCATACCGTCCCGTTTTTCCGGGCCTCTTCTATTCTCCGGGGTTGCTTTTCCGGGGTTCCTTTTTCCGGGATTTCTCTTTCCGGAGTTCCTTTTCCGGGGTTCCTTTTCCGGGGTTCCTTTTCCGGGGTTCCTTTTTCCGGGGTTGCCGGTGAAAATACGGACCGGTATGGGTATTGACAGCGCGGGAGCTCTGTTCCTTCGCTTCCCGCGTTCGTCTGCTTGCTATGTACTCATGATATAGAGTTAGTTTTGGCTCGTTCGACTCCAAATAGACGAAGTTATTCGGTTAGTCATTACTCTTTTGGCTCCAAACGGACAGAAGGAGTATGCAGGTTTTCGAACAGGGCCTTTTATTGTGTTCCGGCATTCCGTTTCCGGCGATCAGGACCGGCGATTGAACGTTCAGGTCCTGCGATTGAACGTTCAGGTCCTGCGATTGAATGTTCATGACCGGCGATTCACTGCTTCGCAGGCGTCCCGTTCTCCTGTTCCCAGCGGCAGCGCTTCCTGTACTCGCTGGGAGAGACACCCATCACACTGCGGAAGGCCGCGGCAAACTTGCTGCCGTTCTCATAGCCGTATCTACCGGCAATCTCCAGTACCGAATCCTGTGTTTTTTCCAGCCTGGCGGCAGCAGCCTCCATGCGCGCTTTCCGCGCATACGAAAAGACGGGCATGCCATACACCCTGTTGAAGCTTACCTTGACCTGGGTCTGCGACACGTGGATCTCCTGTGCCAGCTCAGCGATCGTGATATGCTTCTCAAGATTCCTGAGCATGATCTTTCTCGCCATGTCGGCGATCTCCTTCTGCACCTGCGTATATTTTTCCATTCCTACCTCGATGTCGAAACCCTTTTGTGCCAGAACGCGCCGCAGAAGTTAAGAGGAGCATACCAGATTAGAATCCGCTAACCAAAGGTTGAAAAAAGTGCCGCTCCCACAGCGGCACTCAGAGTTTATCACTTCTAACCGAGTTTGTCAATTCTTCCTTCCGTCTTTGTATAGGTGGTTCTTCCGTCCGCCCCTGTATAGGCAGTCTGGTATCTTCTGCCCGGCGCGGGCGGCCTGGCGCTTCTCCTTACGGCACTTGCTTACAGTTCACATCGGGCAAACAGTGTGCGCACTGCCGCCCGGTACTGGACAAGGGTCCCGGACTTGCGGATCTCCTTCAGGTACCGCTCTGCATCCCGGAAGTTGGTTCCCATATAAAACCAGAGCTCCTTCATGCGGCCGAGGATGGGAGCTGTGCCCGGAAGGGTTCGGACCGCCTCGTCGTAGAGGGCGTCGTGGAAGCTGCGCAGTTCCGTCTTCCGAAGCCTGTCTCCTCCCCGCAGCTCCCGGGCAAGGGCAGGATTCGTGATCAGGCCCCGCCCGATCATGATCGCATCGACCTTCGGGAAGCGGTCCCGCAGGGCTGCGAGATCCTCCGCGGAGCAGATATCCCCGTTATAAACGACAGGATGGGCTGACCCTTCCAGGAACATGGCGAAAACATCGAGGTCCGGCGTGTTTTTGTACATATCCTTCTGCGTCCGGGGATGGACTGTCAGCTCACAGATGGGGTACCTGTTGTAGATTTTCAGAAGGTCTGCCGCGTGTGATGCATCTTCGACGCCGATCCGGGTCTTGACGGAAAAGCGCAGGCCGGGGGCCTGCCCTGCCGGGTCCGGGCACGATGCCGTGGCTGCCGTATCTGTGCGCAGCCCGTATTCCCTGTCCATTCCCGCGCAGATCTCCTCCAGGAACCGGTCCAGGGCATCCAGGTCGGCCAGTTGGCCTGCTCCCCGCTTTTTGCGCACCACGGTGGGCATGGGGCAGCCCAGATTCAGGTTGATCTCCCTGCAGCCCCGCTCATAGAGTTCTCCCGCCGCCCACAGGAAATCCTCCGGCCGGTTGGACAGGATCTGCGGGACCAGGGGCAGACCGGCGTTGTTCTCCGGCGCGACATCCGCCATTTCCTTTCCCTTGAAATGATGGGTGTAGTTGGGGGCCACAAAGGGCGTGTAGTACCGGTCGATCCCGGTGAACAGCCGGTGGTGGGCGTTTCGATAGCTATAGCCGGTGATTCCCTCAAGAGGGGCAAAATAAATATTCATTGTTAAAAAATCCATGCGTCTGCATCACGTTCAGCACATGTACGGGCCTGCCTGCACATTTACTTGTACTCATAGTTCCAGATTTTCTCCCCCGCCTGCACTTTCGTGAGGAGATCGATCTTTTTCCGGTACCCGGTCAGAATGCCCATGATCTGTTGGTCTGCCAGGTTTGCTTTTCCCAGGAGGGACCCTATTTCATCTTCTCGGGGCAGTTTTTCAATATCCAGAAGAGTGTGATCTGTCACATATCTCAACAGATTCACTTCCTTCCTGCGGAAGCTGCTGACAGGAATACTGAGAAGAGAGTCCGACAGCGGGAGGCTGGTGCAATTCCAGAACATACTGTTCCCTGTATCAAAAACCGGTGCCATCCCGACCAACGACAGACTGGCAGAATCGCGCAATACACCAAAATTGTTAAAATGTCTGTCCGTATTCGTCAGTACAAAATCTGTCAGAATCTGATATTCGAGAAAAGAGCGAACTCTGCTCTCCTCTAATCCGCCCCGTGTGCATAGACGGATAAAATGCTCATATTCAGACAGGGCATTATCTTTTTTGGCGGAGCAGACAATGTCATAAGCCGGTATGAACTCAATCGCATTGTCTGCAAAGTCCTCACAGATACAGCCTGTTTTTATTCCCTGCGCTGTCATGACCTCACAGAGCTCGTATCGCACAAAGGGAACGCGCCCCTGCCGTTCATGCAGCCGCGTCGCGATCACTTCGTTCACGCTCTGCTGGCAGGTGTCTCCGTAATTTCCCTTGATCAGGCACCTTTTTTCCTCCCGGATCACCCATTTTTTCTGGAGTTCACCCTGGGTGGACGCACTCGGATAAAACACAGAGATCCCTGTCAGATCCAGCGTTTCATAGCCGTCATCGCCATGGAGAAACTGCATCTCGCCGATGTCATCGCGGAAATCGTTTGTAAAAAGATTGACGTCTTCCCATCCCAGGCTGCTTTCCACAGGCCTGATCCAGTAGTGATCTGACAGACTGAGACCGCAGTTCATCATAAGATATGTCTGCGTCGAAGGAATGCCCTGCTGCTGCAGGATATTTCGAATCATTCCCTGCCGCGCAGGTACCGCGCGGCGGACCCACCACGCACGCAGAGCATCCGGAGACATGCTGCCTCCCGGCGGCAGCAATTCCTTTCTCACCTTCGTCCCGACACGAGTGATCTGACCGGAGACCGGATCCATCTCCACCATTGTGACGATATCGTCCTTATGCAGCAAATAGTAAAGACCGCTTCCGCTATCCCCAATCATCCCATTCTCCTGTCTCTGCCGGCTGATCACTCTTTTCCTTAAATGTCAGGTCTTTCATGTACCGCTCCATCCTCATAACAGCCGCCTCCGACAGCCAGGGGAGCGTCTTCTCTGTCACCCATACCGGTAAAGGAAGCCGGACGACAGATCCCCAGCAGACAAATATGATCGACGTTTCCTTTTCCGTCACAAACCATCTGCCGGACAAATGATACTGCTCAGACCGGAAACTGCGGTTCTCGATCCACTCTTTCCGCGCATTCTCCTGAAAAAACGAGTCGGAGCCATGTAAATCCCCTGCCAGATAAGGAGTCAGCAGATCCTCCAGCGTGCATCCCAAAACAAGAGACAGCTTGAACAGAAGCTCTCCATTTGCCCGGGCAATGCTTTTGTGTCCCTGTTCGTAATCCTGCAAAGACCGGAGGTTGATTCCGCTCTGTTCAGATACCTCTCTGCGCGTCAGGCCGGCAGCTTCACGCAGTTTTTTTAAGGCGGTCATACTGTTTTTCCCCTTCGCGAAAACCGGTTAGAATATCCTCTGCACTTAATTATACGCATATTTGCGTATAATACAACATATTCTTCTCTGCCCTGCGGGTCAGAGCAAGGCCCTGCAGGCCTTTCGGAGCAGGCATACATCTCCGCCCCCTCCGAATCTTTCGGCAGACAAAACAGTTATACAAACAAAACAGTTGCACAGGCAAAACAGTTATACAAGCGAAACAGTAACACGGGGAAAACAGTTATATAAGCGAAACAGTTACACGGGGAAAACAGTCACACACGCAAAAAAGCCGCATAAGTACGGGCCTTTTCGGCTCTCGTACTCACGCGGATCCTTCAAGATACTGCCGGCGGTGGGACTCGAACCCACACGCCCTCTCGGACAGCAGATTTTGAGTCTGCCTCGTCTGCCATTCCGACACGCCGGCATCATTGAATCCTGCCGGCAGGTCTCCAGGGCCCGCCGGCAGGAATGTGTTTTTAAAACCAGACTGTCTTCTAGTCTAAATGCCTTATAAGCTGTTAATCGCCGGAAAGCGTGATCAGCGCTCGGTGTAAGGCATGAGGGCCAGGTGACGGGCTCTCTTGATGGCGCTGGTCAGGGCGCGCTGGTGTGTCGCGCAGGTGCCTGTGATCCTGCGGGGCAGGATCTTGCCGCTCTCGGAGACATACTTGCGGAGCTTTGCGACATCCTTATAGTCGATTGCGTTGTCCTTGCCGCAGAACACGCACACTTTTCTCTTTCTGTGGAAACCGCCTCTCTTGCGGAAAGGAGCATCCGAACGATTTTCTCTGTTAAAAGCCATTTCTAACCTCCTGTATGTTCCCTATGGGTGTGCATCGCAGCAGGGCTTCAGGTCTTCAGGTGAAGGGAAGCTCCTCGTCGATGCCGTCCGGGATGTTCATGAAGCCGTCCAGTGCGTCGGCACCGCCTGCGGGGGCCGCATTCTGCGCGGGGGCATTGTAGCCGCCGCCGTAGCTGCCGGCACCGCTGTTTGCGCCTGCGCCGTAACCGCCGGCATTGCCGTAATTTCCACCGTTTCCATAGCCGCCGTTTCCGCCGCCGTAATTACCGCCGGCAGAGGCGTTTTTGCTCTCGGCAAACTCCAACTCCTCGACGACGACCTCGGTCACGTAGACCTTGACGCCTTCGCGGTTCGTATAGTTGCGGGTCTGGATGCGGCCGGTCAGGCAGGTCTTGAGCCCCTTGCGGTAGTATTTCTCCACGTGCTCGGCCAGTTTGCCGAAAACCACGCAGGGGATGAAGTCCGCGGTAGGGCCGCCGTCCTGATTGTTGCGGCTCATGCGTCTGTCGACAGCAACAGTGAAATTGGCGATGCAGAGGGAGTTTTCTCCCTGCGTGTATCTGACTTCGGGATCCCTTGTAAGGCGCCCCATAAGAATGACTTTATTCATTAAATGACCTCTTCTTTCTGTCTGTTCAGGCCGCTTCCTGTTTTACGCACAGATATCTGAGGACGTTATCCATGATGCGCATGAAGTTCTCGATCTCGGCGATCGCGGAGCCTTCTGCTTCGAACTGGATGAAGTAGTAGTATCCTTCGTTCATCTTCTGGATCTCATAGGCAAGCTTCTTCTTGCCCCAGTCGTCGACTTCGCCGACGGTGCCGCCAAAGCGGGCGATCAGCTCTTTGCATCTGTCGACAACCGCTGTCCTCGCTTCATCGTCGATCTGCGCATTCACAACAACGGCTAACTCGTATTTACCCATTCTCTTACCTCCTTTTGGTCTCTGGCCCCTGTTCTGCGCTTCAGAAACAGTGATCCGGTTTTCGCATCACAGGAGCAAGGAAAAAATTATCCGGGAATAATCCCACGGATGACTATCATAGCATACTTATTTTTTCATCGCAAGTGATTTTTTTCATCCACCGGATATTTTTTTCATCTTCCGGATGACAAAAGGGACGGTTCTTTTTGTCACCCCTTTGTCACCCTTTTGTCACCCTTTTACAGGCATCCCTGGAGACGTTTTATGCTGCAGATGCCTGACTTACTGGTGCCTTGCAGACTCTATACTTTGTCTCATTTTATCAAAAATTATCAAAAAGAGGCCCTGATTTAAGGGATGCCGTTCAACTTCTGGAAAGTTCCTTCTTGATGTCGGAGGAGCAGATGTTGGGGGTCCTCTTCAGACGGACAACGGATTTGCCGTGGGCTTCACACCAGGCGACGCATTCGTCGAAGCGGCCGCCGCGGTGGTCTTCGCCCAGGGCCAGGATGTCGAAGTCTATCTGCTCGAGGGCGGCGGGGCTCACGGTCTGGTAGACGACGACCTTGTCCACGATCCGGAGAGCTTCGAGGATCTCCACGCGCTCTGCAGTGGAGTAAAGGACGTGGGCGTCCGGCTTGAATTTCAGAATGTAGTCGCCGTCCTGGACGGCTACAACGAGGTAGTCAGCGTGCTCCTTGCACTGTTTGAAGAGGCGCAGGTGGCCAATGTGGAAATAATCATATACGCCGAATGTGAGGATCTTTGCCATTTTCTTGCTCCTTTTTACAGGTTTTATACATTTCTGTACAGTTTTCACGCGGGAATTTGTTCTTCGTATATCTTTTTGCCGGGTTCCGACATGCATCGAATCTGTATGGGACATACAGGGAGAAGGTGACGAAAAGAACCGTCCCTTTTGTCACATTGCATCGTACTCCGCCTTGAGTTCGCCCAGGGCGATAAAGAGCGGGTCGTAGATACGGGCGCAGGTGATCTCTCCCGCGTATTTTTCATAGAGGATGGGGAGTTCGGTGCAGCCGAGGATGCAGGCGTCGTAGCGGTTTACGAGCTCCAGGAAGAGGCGTTTTGCTTCGTCCGTGTATTTGTCCTGTTTGACAGCCTCGATGCAGGTGCGCAGGTCGGCGTATTCCTCGGGTGCGGGGACGAGGCATTCGATGCCTTCCGCTGCGAGGGCGTCCTGGTAGATGCGGGAATCGATGGTTCCCTCGGATCCCAGGAGGTAGACCTGCTTTTGGCCGTCTTTTTTGATGTGGTCGACGCAGGTCCGGATGATATGGATGACTCTGCTCTCGAGTTCCGGTACGCGTTCGTAGATCCGGGGCAGGAAGAGGTGGGAGGTGTTGCAGGCCAGGATGATGCGGCTGGCGCCGGCATCCACGAGGTGCTGCATGGAGTCGCTCATCTGCTCGATCAGTTCTTCTTCTTTTTCATGGTGGAGATAGGCCAGGACGCGGCTGGGCATGGTGCACCGGTTGTCGATGACGATGCGGGGGCGGTCCCACTCCTTCTCCGCCGGGAAGACCTGGGCGTATTGTTTAAAGAGCTGGATGGTGGCATAGGTGCCCATGCCGCCGAGGACGCCGATGACGAAGTTGTCTTTCATTTATTTACCTCCTCCTCTGCGGGTGTGTCCTGTACCTGGTGCTTTTCCCTGATGTATTCGGTGTAGGGTTTCTCGGCGCTCTGGATGGTGCCGCCGAAGGCGTTTATGTGGGTGGAGGGGACGTTTTTGATGGTCATGTAGTCCTTGTACTCCTGCGTGAGGCGTCCGTCGTAGCCGGCCGGGCAGGGGATGGTGGTGAATTCGAAGGGCAGCATGACGGTCTGGTCCCACCATTCTCTGCGGAACATGTTCTTCTCTTTTCCGCGGGAGAAGGCGACGTAGCTGATGCGGTCGTATTTTTTGCTCTTGTTGTATTTGGCGCAGAGCTTTTCGTATCTGCGGAAGAGCTTTTTGTAGTCGGTGAATTTGTAGAGGGCTTTTGTCCCCTGGAGAAAGATCTTTCCCTTGAGTTCGTGGGGGGCGTCGGCAACGTAGCCGCCGTATTCGATGGTGCGCCAGAGAAGTTTGATCTTCGCCATATGGAGCTTGTAGCGGAGGCCGTCGTCGGGGAGGATGTCCAGCGGAAAGATGTCGAGGAAGAGGCCCTTATTGTAGGGGCGGTTTTCCTCGTTGGCAGGT
>JAFWDM010000050.1 GCA_017513005.1 Lachnospiraceae bacterium | reverse complement strand
TATCCGGGACTTGTTGACCCCCTTGCATACTATCTCAATAAAATCCGATATTGATTTACAGTTGATGTAGCGCCGGATACGCGAACCGTACGTCCGGTGCAATGGGAGGGGCGGAGCCGTTCGGCTCCCCTCTACCCTATTACGATGACGACCGGTGGCACCGGGTATCGAAATGTGATAGACTAACGGATGGAAAGCCGGTCAGACAGGGAAAGCTGCAGAATAATACCTGATCGATGTCAAAACAGCCGGACAGGAGAAGGGGAGAGCAGATGGACCGCTTTTTTAAATTGAAAGAGGACGGCACGGATGTACGCACGGAGGTTCTGGCCGGGATCACGACTTTTATGACGATGGCCTATATCCTGGCGGTAAATCCTGGCATCCTGGCCGACGGAGGTATGGACAAGGGTGCTGTCTTCACGGCGACCGCCCTGTCCTCGGCAATCGCCTGCGTCATGATGGCCCTCCTGGCGAACCTGCCGTTCGCGCTTTCCGCCAGTATGGGACTGAATGCCTACCTGGCCTACACGGTCGTGATCGGCATGGGCTATTCCTGGCAGACAGCGCCTACGGCGGTCTTTGTCGAGGGAATCATTTTTATCATCCTGTCCCTGACGCATGTGCGCGAGGCGATCTTCAATTCGATCCCGACCACGCTCAAGCTCGGCATCTCCGTCGGGATCGGTCTTTTTATCTGTTTCATCGGTCTGCAGAACGCCCATGTCGTCGTGAGCGGATCGACCCTGGTCTCTGTTTATTCCTTCAGCGGATCCATCAGCAGCGGGACCTTCCGCTCCGAGGGCATCACGGTGGTCCTGGCCCTGATCGGCATGGTGTTTACGGCATTTTTAGTCATCAAAAAAGTGCGCGGAAGCATCCTCCTGGGGATCCTCGGCACCTGGCTGCTGGGTATCCTCTGCCAGCTGGCAGGTTTCTATGTGCCCGATCCGGACACCGGTTTCTACAGCCTGATCCCGACGGGGATCTTCTCCGCGCTGGCGCCGATCGCGCCCACTTTCATGAAGATGGGCTTTTCCAACATCCTGAGCCTGAATTTCTTCTCCGTGATCTTCGCCTTTCTCTTCGTGGATCTGTTCAACACCCTCGGCACCCTCATCGGCTGTGCCTCCAGGGCGGACATGCTGGACGAGGACGGCCGCATGCCCCACATCCGGGGAGCCCTCCTGGCGGATGCCATAGGGACGAGTGTCGGCGCCAGCCCTGATCATCGTCGGCTTTATGATGATGCAGGAGGTCACGAAGATCGACTGGGAGGATCCCCTGGAGTCGATCCCGGCCTACATCTCGATCTTTGCCATGCCTTTTATGTACTCCATTGCGGAGGGAATCGCTTTCGGTGTGATCTCCTATGTCCTGCTGCATCTCTTTGCCCGCAGGACGAAGGACCTGTCCCCGGCCATGTACATACTGGCAGTCCTGTTTGTGGCCAAGTACGTGATGCTGTGACATCCGGGACATGTTCGTGCGCAATGCCGTGATATCCCGGACCCGCCCGCGCGTCCTGAATCAAAATACACCGCGCATCCTGCCGGAAGAAACCGCTGAGCGGGCGGGAGTGCCTGCAGCAAAAAACGAGAGCAGCTTATACGAAATACACAGCGCACCCTGCCAGGAAAGGATGCCCGGAGAGGAGAAAAAGAAAATGACAGAGAGAGGAAAAATGATCGTGATCGAAGGCCTGGACGGGTCAGGCAAGGCGACCCAGGCACAGCTTCTGTATGAGGCGCTGCAGGCACAGGGCCTGCCCGTCCGCAAGGTCTCCTTTCCCGACTATGCCTCCGACTCTTCCGCCCTGGTCCGGATGTATCTGCATGGCGATTTCGGCACGGATCCCTCGGATGTCAACGCCTATGCCGCCTCCAGCTTTTATGCCGTGGACCGGTTTGCCGGATACAAAGCCGACTGGGGAGCCTTCTATGACGCGGGCGGCGTGATCATCGCCGACCGCTATACGACCTCCAATGCCGTCCACCAGTGCTCAAAGCTTCCCGAAGAGGAGTGGGACGCCTTTCTGGACTGGCTCTTTCATTATGAATATGACCTCCTCGGGATCCCCTCCCCGGACGCCGTCTTCTACCTGGAAGTGAAACCGGAAGTATCCCAGAGACTCATGACCGGCCGCTATGCCGGTGACGAGGCAAAAAAGGACATCCATGAGCGAAACGCACAGTACCTGAAGCGGTCGGAAACCGCCGCCGCCTGGTGCTGTGAAAAGCTGGGATGGCAGGTCGTGCACTGCACCGCCCCGGAGGCGGAAGGCAGAGTCATGCGACCGGTCGAGGACATCCGCCGGGAGATCCTGGAGAGAGTCAAATCGCTGCTCTGAGGGACATGGCTCCAGGCAGAAGACCTGGCTCCAGGCAGAAGACCTGGCTCCAGGCAGGAGATCAGGCCCCGGGCAGGGGACATGGCTTCAGGAAGAAAAGCAGACCCGGACAGGAAACCTGGCTCCTGGCAGGGATCCCCCTGCCTTCCGGAAAGTTTTCTATCGGATACAATGCGGCGGGCGGCAGATTGTATCCTTGACAATTCATTCAATATGTAGTCTAATATCGAATATTACCCAATTATTTCCACCCGGAAAACGGAAATACATGTTTTCAAGCACATTTTACGCACTTTGAAGTATCGTAAGCTATGTGGTTTCAAGCTATGTGGTTTCAAGCTATGTGGTTTCAAACTATGTGGTTTCGAACTATGTGGTTTCAAAAGTTATGTGTATCTTGAAGGAAGCGTTTTATTCAGAGTGTGCTTCGTATGAGGGTTAGTGGGCAGCTGGAAGAAGGGAGAATACCCGGTCAGCTGTCTTTTGGTACGTTTATATCTTTCAGCACGACCTACGAAGAGGGCTGCCGCATGCCTGAGGATCGAGAAAGTATTTCTGAAAAGGAAGCTGATGACCGGAATGGCCATGAAATGGAGTCTTTAAGCGTAAATAGCAGAGCAAACGGGCCGGAGGAACAGGACGACGGGATCTGGGACATCCATTCCCATTGTCTGCCCGGGATCGATGACGGCGCGAAAGACTGGGAGATGTCGCTGCGGATGCTGCAGGCATCCTGGGACAGCGGTGTCCGCACCGTGATCGCCACGCCGCATTATCTGCCCTGGCGGAGACATCCCCTTGACGCAGACCGGGTCAGGAACCTCTGTGCAGAGGCACAGGAGCGCTGCCGGAGGAAACTCGGGATCGGGATGCGGATCCTCCCCGGGGAGGAACTGTATTTCCACAATGCGATCGTGGAGGATCTCCGCGCGGGGCGTGCCCTGACCCTGGCCGGGACCAGGACGGTCCTGGTGGAATTTTCCGAGAGAGTCCCCTGGACGGAACTTTCCGCCGGACTGATCCAGCTGCGCAGAAGCGGATACCGGCCCATCCTGGCCCACGCGGAGCGGTACGGGTGCCTGCGGAAAGACGATTATTTCCGCGAGATCCTGGATGCGGGCGTCTATATCCAGTCCAACATCCAGGAAGTGGAGGGGGGACTCTTCAGCGACATGGCTCGCTGGGTGAAAAGAAAGTACAGAGAGCATGAGATCCACTTAACCGCCTCGGACATGCACAACCTGGATACACGGCCTCCGATCTCAAAAGACCAGCTGGCCTGGTTTGAAAAAAAGGTGGATGAGGCCTACCGGAAGGAACTGTTTTCCGGGAATATCAGGGCCCTGCTTGAAAGAGGCTGACCGGGAATATCAGGGCCCTGCTTGCAAGAGGCTGACCGGAAAGATCCGGACGGAAAGCCATTCCTGCTGAAAATGCAGGCCGGAAAAGTATCAGACAGTCATCAAACGGTCATTTGTGCAGACTATCATTAATTCAGACTATTTGGAGGAGAAAACCGGAGATGGAGTTATCGACTGTGAACAGACCAATGGAAAACGAGGAGATCGAAATTGATCTGCTGCAACTGTGGCACGCTGTAAAGCATCGGATCTGGATGGTGCTTCTGGCGGGCTTTATCGTCGCGGATATTGCCTTTGCAGTGACCAAATTCATGATCAGCCCGATGTATTCCTCCTCCGCAACGATGTTCGTCGTGACCAAGGAGACGACTCTGTCCTCTCTGGCTGACCTCCAGATGGGAACCCAGCTGACCAACGACTATGAGATCCTGATCACCAGCCGTCCGGTCCTCCAGCAGACGATCCGTGAGCTGGGGCTGGACATGACCTACAACAGCCTGCGGGATGCGATCACGATCTCCAATCCGAACAGCAGCCGCATGCTCATCATCTCCACCCTTCAGCCCGACCCGGAGCTGGCCAAGAAGGTGGTGGACACCCTTGCCCAGATCAGTTCGGAATATATCGCGGAGAAGATGGAAGTGACTGCCCCCAAGATCATTGAAGAGGGCGAGATCCCGCGTTTCCAGTCCTCTCCGAGCATTCTCCGCAACACGGCGATCGGCGGTGTGCTGGGGATCCTGGCAGCTGTCTTCCTGATCTGTGTAGCCGTGATCCTCAATGATTCGATCCAGACCGAGGAGGATGTGGAGCGCTATCTGCAGCTGCCTGTGCTTGCGGTCGTGCCTGACAAGACCGGATCCGGCGCGAAGAGATCCGGCGCAAAGAAAAAGAAAAAAAATGCCAAAAGCAGCAGGGCAGCCAGCTGAGCCGGCCGGGGCAGCAGACCGAAGCAGGCGTATAACGCGGGGCACAGACACAGCGACAGACCGAGGAAATATACACTATGAATGATAAACTGAAACTGCAGGTGCAGAACGAAGGGGATTTCTTTTACCGCGAAGCGATCAAAAAACTTCGTGCGAACGTACAGTTTTCCGGTAAGAAAAACAAGATCATCATGATCACCAGCGTCTTCAGCGGCGAGGGCAAGAGCGAGGTCAGTTTCCACCTGGCCCTGGAAATGGCCAACGCCGGCAAAAAGGTGCTGTTCGTGGATGCGGATATCCGCAAATCTGTTTTCCTGGAGCGCTACGGGATCGTCGGAGAGGTCACGGGCCTCTCGGAATTTCTGAGCGGCCAGGTGGACCGCGTAGACCAGATCGTCTACCCGACCAACCATGAAGGCCTGAATGTGATCGTGGCGGGGCACTATGCGCCCAATCCGGCGGAGATGCTCGGCGATGAACAGTTCAGCACGCTCCTGCGCATGGAGTCGCAGCGGTACGACTATGTCTTCGTGGACACACCGCCTCTGGGCCAGGTCATTGATGCCGCGCTTGTCGGCCAGTACTGCGACGGGGCGATCCTTGTTCTGGAATCCGGCGCCGCGAGCCGCCAGGCTGCCCAGCGCGTCAAGGACCAGATCGAAAAATCAGGCTGCCGGATCCTGGGCGCCGTACTCAATCGTGTCTCCCGCGGAGGCGACGGCTACTACGGCTCCAAATACGGGAAATACGGCAAGTATGGAAAGTATAGCAGCTACGAGAAATACGGTGCCTACACCAAATATGACGATAACGGGGAAGCCTGATGGATCACGGGAAAAACCGCAGAGAGCAGCGCAGCAGGATGATCCTTGCCGCTGCTATAGGGATCGCCATTCTGGCGGCTGTCATTCTGGGAACTGCCACAGGCCTTTTCCGCAGCATCCGGCAGTCCGGTGAAAGTAGTGAACCGGTCACGGAGGAGGCGGCTGCAGGCTGGACGGCAGCCGAAAAGCCGGCAGATCTGACCTACGATGGAAAGAAGTATCTTTACAACGACCATCTGAGCAACTACCTGCTGCTGGGAGTGGACTCCAGCGGACCGATCCACGAGAAGAAGGAGCCGGGAAAGGCAGGCCAGAGCGATTTCATCTTTTTCATCAGCTATGACCGCGTGAAAAAGACCTCTGTCGGACTGTCGATCCCCAGAGAGACGGTCACCCAGATCGAGAGATTTTCACCCGGCGGGGATTCTCTTGGTCTTGCGACCGATTTCCTGACCCTGCAGTACGCCTTCGGAGACGGCGTGGAGAAAAGCTGCCGTCTGACCGCGGAGGCGGTTTCCAGGCTCATGAACGGGATCCCGATCCAGGGATATGCAGCGATCAACCTGGAGAGCATCCCGCAGCTCACAGACCTGGTCGGCGGCGTCGAGGTGACTGTCCCTGACGACACACTTGCGGAAAAAGACCCCGCATTCACCAAAGGCAGCAGAGTGATTCTGGACGCCTCGAACACCAGCCTTTTCATCCGGAGCCGTGACACTTCCACGGAACTGAGCACGATGGACCGGCGGGAGCGGCAGAAGGTTTTCCTGAGCGCTTTCTCCGATAAACTGGCGCAGAGACAGAAGGAAGACCCCCATACCATCTCCGCCATCCTGGAGACCATGAAACCGGAAATGATCACAAACATCTCAAATGATATCTTTGCGGACCTCGCCCTGGCAAAACGAAGCGGCGGCGTACAGACCATTCCCGGTAATGAGACGCATGAGGGCTTCTATGATCTGTACCGCGTTGATGATGCAGCGCTCTATGAGATGATCGTCCGGCTTTTTTATAACGAAGTGCAATAGGATTCTAAAAGCACAGCAGGATCATAAAAGCGCAGCAGGAATATAATCGTTCAACACGTTTGTAAAAGCGCAGCAGGATTCTAATAGCGCAATCGAAATAGAGGAAATAGATTATGAGTGAAAACTCCGGCAGCGGCAGGCGCGATAAAAAGCACAGTCATCTGCCCAATATCCTGGCAGCGGCCGCAGTGATCTGCGTGCTGGCAGGCGGGGTGATGTGGTATAAGACCCGCAGCGGCGGGGACATCTATGCGCGCATTCAGGAGGATGTGATCGAGACGACACAGAAAGAGCCGGAACCGGAACCCGTCTCCACGGCAGCCACAGCGGCGGCTGCCACGGCAGCGCCGGCGGCCACGACGGCACAACCTGCCGAGGAGATCCCGATCGACTTTCAGACCCTGTGGGAGACCTGCCCGGATGCCTATGCCTGGATCCGCATCCCCAATACCCAGATCGACTACCCGGTCTGCCAGATGGTGGAGGGAGACCAGAGCTTCTACCTGAACCACCGGGCGGATAAGGTGGCGGAATTTGCGGGCGCGATCTATTCGGAAAACTATAACAAGAGGGATTTCACGGATCCCGTGACGGTCCTCTACGGGCATGACATGTCCAACGGATCCATGTTCCAGAACCTGCATTTTTATGAGGACCGGGCGTTTTTTGATAAAAATCGCGATGTGACCATCTATATGCCGAATAAAGTTTTGCATTACAAGGTGTTTGCGGCGTATAATACAAATGACGACCATCTCCTCTTGAATAATGACAACTTCCGGGATCCGGATGTCTTTTACTTCTTCCTTCAGGACATCCTGGCACAGCGCTCCATGAGCAGCGGCTATGTGGACCACAGCACCGTACTGACGAGAGCCAGCAGGATCCTGACCTTATCCACCTGCAATGCCTATGACGACCAGCGCTACCTCGTGCAGTGCTATCTGGTCGATCCCAATGCAGGGACACAGGATGGCCCGACACCGGCTTCCATGTCGACAGTGACCAGCGAGAGAGCCGCGACAGGAAGCAGTGCAGAACCGTAAAGGGAGAGAGCGGGATAACCGGTGCGGCAGTACCGTTATCTATACACCCGTCCGGAATGGTCCGGCGGAAAAAAATTTTATAGAAAGGAGAAACCAAAAATGAAGCTGATGACAAAAAGGTTACTGGCTGTAGCAACGGCGACCGTCCTGACACTTGCCATGACGATCTCTGCTATGGCCGCCACAGTTCCTAGCGACATCCTCGAGGAAGCAGACATGGATGCCTCCAAGGCAGTCAAGATCTTTGAGATCGATGTCGAGGCCGGGGAGGAAGGAGATAACGTCTCTCCTACCAGCGGTGACTACTGGACCTGGGATGGTGAGTGGTTCAATATCGACTTTTCCGATATCGATACAAGCGGCTACACCAATCTGGTCATCTTCCACCTCAGAGACGATGGTGTGTATGAGTGGGAAGCAGGCAAGACCGCTAAGTTCTCCACTGCATCTCCGTTTATGCTCTATGGCGAGAAGAAGTCCGGCACATCCGGCAGCAGCTCCAGCAGCTCCAGCAGCAAGTCTTCCAGCAGCAAATCTTCCAGCAGCTCCAGCAGCAAAAAGTCTCCCAAGACCGGCATGAATGACAGCTGGATGCTCTGGCTCATGGCTGCAGGCGTGTTCGCAGGCTCTTCCGTGATCGCTTACAACAGGAAGAGGGGCTGATGTGTTCTGACTGTGCCTGTCTTGTCTTGATGCATTTTGTGCGGCAGCAGGTCACTGAAGCCGGGCAGGGGTCTTTCAGATCCGCTTTCAGACACAGTCGACGGCACAGCCTTACACAGAAATCCGCGGAAGAGGACGGCGAGCGATCGATCGCCTGACTTCCGCATCGGAATCGCGGTCTGCAGCACGATTGCATCCGAAAGACCGGAGCTGCCCGGTGCTACAGGGCGGCAGAAGGGGATACCGGACCGCATGAGAATGCAGCGGCAGACCTGATGGTTTAAACCAAATAGCGACATGTCCCGGAGGCCGGGGGCGCGCACCAGGTGCGCACCTCCGGCTTTCGCTGTGTACCCGACTGCTTATTGTCAGGCGCTCCTGCCTGCGCCTGCTACGTCCACCTGCTCGCGCAGGATCTGTGCACGAGGCCGCAGGCAGTATGCTGCAGGCGCCGCGCGAGTCGGGGTCCATACCTTGCCAACACGGGCGGACACCCTATATAATACCTGTGTATGTCTTTCTATAAACCCGATTTCTATCTCCTGGAAGGAAAAGACGATGTCGATCAGAAGCAGAAAAGTTGCCGATGATGTGAAACGCCTGGTTCTGGTGGTTGATGACGAACAGATCAACCGGGAACTGCTGGGCTTTATACTTTCCTCTACGTATGACGTCCTCTACGCGGCGAACGGGCAGGAGGCCATGGAACAGATCCACGAGCATCAGAGCATGCTGTCCCTGGTCCTGCTGGATCTGAAGATGCACGTCATGGACGGCTTCGCAGTCCTGGACAGGATGCGGGAAGATCAGCTCCTGACAAAGCTCCCCGTCATCGTGCTGACGAGTGAGAAGCAGGCCGAGGTGAAGAGCCTCCGCGCCGGCGCGGTGGATTTCATTACCAAACCCTATGATCTGCCGGAGGTGATCCTGGCCCGCGTCCAACGCAATATCGAGCTCGCCGAGGATGCCCGGATCATCCAGGCGACCGAATACGACGCCCTGACCGGCCTGTACAGCCGCGAGTATTTCCACCAGTACGCTGCGCAGCTGGACCAGTACCACAGCGGCCTGCGGATGGATGCCCTGGCCCTCAACATCAACCACTTCCATCTGATCAACGAGCTGAACGGCAAACAGTACGGGGACCAGGTCCTGCGCCAGATTGCCGACGACATCCGCAACGTCCTCGCGGACGTGCGGGGCATCGCCTGCCGCACGACGGCCGACCAGTTCTATATCTACTGTGAGCACAGGGACAGCTACGGGGACGTGATGCAGCGGCTCCTGGACGGCATTGCCGACATGCTCCAGAGCGACCGGATCAGTCTGCGCCTGGGCGTCTATCCCCTGGTGGACAAGACCGTTGACGTAGAGCGCCGCTTTGACCGGTCCCAGCTGGCCTGCAACACCATCCGCGGCAACTACACCCAGAACATCGCCTACTATGACCAGGATCTCTACGAGAGGGAGATCTTTTCCGAGCACCTCATCGAGGACATCGACGAGGCCATTGAAAACCGCCATCTCAAGGTCTTTTTCCAGCCCAAATTCGCGATCCAGGGGGAAAAACCCGTGCTGCAGAGCGCGGAGGCCCTGATCCGCTGGATCCATCCGGAGATCGGCATGATCAGCCCCGGCCTTTTCGTCCCGCTTTTTGAACAGAACGGCCTCATCCGGAAACTGGACCGCTTTGTCTGGCGGGAGGCGGCGGCGCAGATCGCCGACTGGCGCGACCGGTACGGCAGGACCATTCCTGTCTCCGTCAACGTCTCCAGGATCGATATCTACGACCCGACCCTTTCCGACGAGTTTCTCTCCATCATGGAGGAAAACCGCCTTCAGCCCTCCGATTATTACCTGGAGATCACCGAGAGCGCCTATACAGAGGAGACAGACCAGCTCATCAGCTCCGTGGAGAAGCTCCGCAGCCTGGGCTTCAAGGTCGAGATGGACGATTTCGGCTCCGGCTACTCCTCCCTGAACACTCTTTCCTTCCTCCCGGTCGACGTACTCAAGATCGACATGGGCTTTGTCCGCGACCTGGAGGCCGACCCCCGCAAACTCCGCCTCCTCGAGATCATCACGGAGATCGCCGGATACCTCGCCGTCCCCATGATCGCCGAAGGCGTGGAGAACCGGGACCAGCTCGAGAAGCTCCGCGAACTCGGCTGCGACATCGTGCAGGGATTCTATTTCTCCAGACCCGTGCCCCCTGAAGAATTCGAACGCTTTATCACGCAGGAATACAGTGCCTGAGACCCTCTTTTTCGTTACTGTACACGCCCCCCCGAAGCGCGTGTACAGTAACCTTTTTCAGCTTGTTTTCCCGGGTATGCTTTTCAGGGCTTGCTTTGTTTGTGATAGTTCAGTATAATAACACTGCGCTGTGATAAATCGTGAAAATGCACACCGCAACTGCTGCAGCAGGCGCCTTCAGACGGAAACCTGCGCAGACAGCACCATCACTCGTACAAAAAACTATTCAAACAGGGCACTTCTAACGGGAGGAATCAGAATGAAAAAGATGATCGCAATGCTTCTCACAGGCATGTTGTGCGCGGGCCTGCTGGCTGGCTGCGGCAGCAGCTCTTCCGCACCTGCTGCGGGCGCGGCAGCGGACCAGAAGGAAGAGACCACGGAAGCGGTAGAGGAGACGACGGAAGCGGCCGGAGACGCTGTCGAGGCAGCGGCACAGGCGGCGACCGGAGAGGCTGCAGAGGCGGCTGCGCCTGCAGCGACCGGAGAGCAAGCGGCAGCAGCGCCGGCAGAGGGTGCCGCGGGGCAGACCTTCACCGTCGGCTTTGACGCGGAGTATCCGCCCTACGGATATCTCGATGAGGCGACCGGCGACTACACCGGGTTTGATCTGGAGCTGGCGCAGGAAGTCTGCAACCGCCGCGGATGGATCCTGGTCAAGCAGCCCATCGACTGGAATACCAAGGATATGGAGATCAATTCCGGCGCCGTCGACTGTCTCTGGAACGGCATGACCTACACAGGCCGCGAGGAAGAGTATACCTGGAGTGATCCCTATGTCTCCAACTCCATCGTCGTCGCTGTCATGGCGGACTCCGACATCCAGACCAAGGCGGACCTCGCCGGAAAGAACGTCGTGGCCCAGTCCGGTTCCTCCGCGCTGACCGCCCTCCAGAATGATCCCGGAGACGGAAGCAACGACGAGAACCTCGCTCTGGCGGCCACCTTCAATTCCCTCGAGGAGATCGCCGACTACAACAGCGCTTTCATGAACATGAGCGCAGGCATCTATCATGCGATCGCCGTCGACATCGGCGTCGCCCGCCACCAGCTTTCCACCAATGAAGGCAAGTACAGGATCCTGGATGAGGAGATCTCCAAGGAAGAGTATGCGATCGCATTCAAGCTCGGCAATACCGAGCTCCGCGACCAGGTCCAGGAGACCCTGAATGAGATGGCGGCAGACGGCACTGTGAATGCCATTGCCGAGAAGTACGCCGAGGACCAGCTGCCCGAGATGCTGATCATCGGAAAGTGACGGACTGTCCCGAAGCCGGGAAAAACAGACAGAAACAGACTATAACCCTTCAGCGCCTGCCGGACCGGATCTGCAAACAGGCTTGGATCCCCTCCGGCAGGCCGCTTCATGTAATGAGAGAGGTAAAACGATATGGGCTTTATGTCAATCGTACAGCAGATCATCGGCGGATTCGGCACGACAGTCTTCATTTTCTTCTTTACACTCCTGTTTTCGATGCCCCTCGGGATCCTGTTCGCCCTTGCCAGAATGAGCAGGTTCAAACCCCTCAACCTCCTGATGCAGGTCTGCATTTCGATCCTGCGGGGAACCCCGCTCATGCTGCAGCTGATCGTCGTGTTTTTCATGCCCTACTACGTGTTCGGCATAAAGCTCACCACCAGCTGGCGTGTCTACGCCGCTCTGATCGGTTTCTCCGTCAACTATGCGGCCTATTTCGGGGAGATCTTCCGGGCCGGCATACAGGCTGTCCCTGTCGGACAGCACGAGGCGGCGGAGGTCCTGGGCTTTACGAAGGCACAGACATTCTGGAAGATCGTCTTTCCCCAGATGGTCAAGCGCGTCGTCCCTCCCGTGACCAACGAAGTCATCACCCTTGTCAAGGACACCTCCATGGCCTTTGCCATCGCCTACGCGGAGATGTTCACCATGGCAAAGCAGGTCGCCGCGGCCCAGTCCAATATCATGCCCCTGTTCGTCGCCGGCGTTTTCTACTACGTCTTCAACATCGTAGTGGCCTGGATCATGGGGAAAGTGGAAAAATCCCTGGATTATTTCCAGTAGACCGCCATGACAGTCCGGCCGCCATCGCCGATGCGTGCCGGCTTTCCCGGTAGATATTTTTTCCGGTAAATAAAGGAGAAACGATGCAGCAGGAGAATATGATGCAGGAAAATACAAATAACAGTGCGAAATGTCTGTTTTCGATTTGCAATGTCAAAAAGAGTTTTCATGACCTCACGGTCCTCCACGACATTTCCGTCGAGGTCGACGAGGGTGAGGTGGTCGCCATTATCGGGCCGTCCGGCAGCGGAAAATCCACCCTTCTGCGCTGCGCGACGATGCTGGAGACCATGGACAGCGGAACCCTGACCTACCTCGGAGAGGAGGCCGCCCGCAACGATTCCTCCGGAAAAGCCGTCTATGCCTCCCCGGCAGACCTGCGCAGGATCAAGGGGTATTTTGGCCTCGTCTTTCAGAATTTCAACCTCTTTCCCCACTTTTCCGTGCTCCGGAACCTGACAGAGGCGCCGATCCACGTCCAGAAAAGGGAAAAGGGCGAGGTCGAAGCAGAGGCGCGCGAACTGCTGCGCAAGATGGGACTGGAGGGAAAAGAAAACAGCTACCCGCAGCAGCTGTCCGGCGGTCAGCAGCAGCGCGTGGCGATCGCCCGCGCCCTGGCCATGAATCCCAAAATGCTGTTTTTCGACGAGCCCACCTCCGCCCTGGATCCTGAACTGACCGGGGAGATCCTCAAGGTCATCCGCCAGCTCGCCGAGGAAAAAATGACCATGGTCATCGTCACCCACGAGATGGCCTTTGCCCGCGACGTTGCGGACCGCGTCATCTTCATGGACGGCGGCTACATCGTGGAGGAGGGGCGGCCCGAGGACGTCATCTCTAACCCCCGCGAGGAGCGCACGAAGCAGTTCCTGTCCAGATTTTCCGACCAGGGCATGCAGTAAAACCCTGTTCCCCGGAAAAACGCAGGAAGCAGTTCCTGGCCGGAATCTTCCGACCGGGGCATGCAGTAAAGCCCCTGTCACCTCGGAGAACGCAGGAAGCAGTTCCTGCCCCGAATCATCCGACCGGGGCGAGGGCGTACAGGAAAGCCTCCGGGGCAGCCGACACGGCTGTCCCGCCGCATTTTCAGAAAGACAGACTCATCTATGGACCTCAGAATCGTGATGGCAGATCCTGCCGGAAACCGCACGGCGATCGTGCGTACGCCCGTGCCCGCCGCCCTTCGGGCGCAGACCGCTGCCCGGATCATGGAAATCGAGGACCTGCGCGCCGAACAGGTGGGCTTTGAAGTCCTGCCGCACCTGGGCGGAGCCGGCCGCCTCGAGATGATGGGCGGAGAGTTCTGCGGGAATGCCGCGAGAAGTTACGGATACCTGCTCTGTACAGAGAGGACAGAGAGACCAGACAAAATAGAAAAAACGGGAGAAATAAACGAAAACGAGAAGAGAAAAAAGACCTCTTCCCTTGAAAAAAAGCACCCTTTCCCGGAGAGAGAGATCCTGATCGAGATCTCCGGACACAGCGGCTTGCTGAAGGTCGACTGTGAATTTCCGGACATCTCCTTCGCGGAAATGCCTGTACCGGACCGGATCGATTTCAGTGCGGAGGGATACCCTCTGGTCATCAGCGAGGGGATCACCCATATGATCCTGGAAAACAGGGATCCGGATCCGGACCTGGTCCGGACCTATGTGGACAGATACGGACACGGGTTCGATGCTTTCGGGATGATGTTCCTGTGCGGAGACCGCCTGACTCCGGTCGTCTATGTCAGGGAGGCAGGTTCCCTCGTCTATGAATCCTCGTGCGGGAGCGGCTCTCTTGCCGCGGCCTGGTATCTGGCGCAGAGAAAGCAGAAACAGCCGCAGAGCAGGCTGGGGGCTTCTGCCGGAACCGGGAAGGATTCTGTTGCCGGGACAGAGCATCCTGCCGACAGGAGAAGGCAGAGAGGGAAAGGCACATTCGTGTATACCTTCCGGGAACCCGGCGGCAGCATCAGCGTGCGCCTGCAGGAGGACCGGGAAGGAAGACTGCGCGGCTCCATGGGAGGCTTTGTCCGGATCGAAAAAGAGATCACCGTACAGGTGCTTTAGAACAGCTTATTTAGAACAGATTCAAAAAACAGAGATAAAAAACAGAGACAAAAAACAGACTTAAAAAACGGCTGCGGGACATCGGTTTGACCGATTCCCCGCAGCCGATTTTGATTTCGACAGCCTCGCTTATCTTCTGTGGCTTTTATTATTTGCTTTTTATTTCTACGATCTTACCGCTCTGGTCTTTTATAATACCAATTTTTTACCGTTCCGGCTTTTACGGCTCCACTGTGACGAGCAGGTCCGCCGATGCCGATTCTCCGTCGACCTGGCTGGTGATCCTGTAGGTGATCAGATAGTCCCCCGGAACGTAGGAGTTTACCTGCCCGGTGAGGTGGATATACCGGCTCAGTTCGCTTCCGTCCCTGTCCCGCATGGTCTTGATATAGTCGTAGAAATTGAAATAATCGCCGACCTTCAAAGTTACGTGATCGTCTGTCAGCTCCAGCAGAGGACCGGATGCGGGCATTTCACCCTCCGCAGCCACCTCAGACGTGGCAGACGTCGAGGACAGATCTGCGTCATCAGAATCCTCCCCCTCCTCTGCTTCCTCGTCTTCATCTTCCTCGTCTGCCCCTTTGGCAGTGCCGCTGTAACCGGACCACCCGACCGTGTATCCGGGAGAAGCCGAAGCATTTTCACTGCCTCCGGAGGCTTTCGAAGGGAAAAACCTCGATCCGAAGACAAGCATTGCCAGGATGATGGCATTGATCACGACAGCCGCGATGACGATATATTTTAAAACCGGCCGATCATTCAGATTGGAAAAATTCAAAAAGTTCATAGCCCGTTCTCCGATTCAGGAACTGTCCCTGTCTGTACGACAGGATAGTATACTAAACAGCAGATTTCTGTGCCCATTGCAGATATTATACAGCGGCGGATGCCGTCATTCCAGTGCTTTTTCTCACTTCTCCTCCACAACCTGGAAAATGTAAAACTTCAAGTAATAGGATTCCTCCGAGGCCCACAGGATCGGGTGGTCGGGTGCCTGGGTGCGAAACTCGATCTGGCGGAGCCTTTTATGTGCATCTTTCGCGGCCTTCGCGATCGTATCCCGGAACAGGTCAGGATCCATGAAATGGGAGCAGGAGCAGGTGGCCAGAAATCCCCCGTCCCGAACCAGGCGCAGGCCGCGCTGGTTGATCTCTCTGTAGCCGCGCACGGCGGCCTTGATCGAATTGCGTGATTTGGTAAAGGCAGGGGGATCGAGGATCACCACATCATACCGGTCTCCCTGTCTGTGCAGGGCGGGCAGCAGATCAAAGATGTCCGCGCACAGATACTGCAGACGGGTCCCGGCATCATTGACCAGCCAGCCTGCAGGGGCGGCAGCCCCACTCTGCCTGCCGGCCGTTTTTTCAGCCTTCTCCTCCGGCACATCCTCAGTCGGCCGGTATACCGGTTCTACAGCAGTTACCGGCTCTTTGGAAGTTACCGGTTCTACAGCAGTTACCGGCTCTTTGGAATTTACCGGTTCTCCGGCAGCCATCGCCTCCCGGAAGCCGTTCAGCCGGGCATTTTCCGCCGCCTGGGCGATCGCGAGGTCCGAGGCGTCGACGCTGGTGACCTCCGCGGCGCCCGCCAGGGCGGCATTGAGCCCGAAGGAGCCCGTATGGGTGAAGCAGTCCAGGACGCGGGCACCGCGGCAAAGCCTGGCGACGGCGCGCCGGTTTTCCTTCTGATCCAGGAAAAAGCCCGTTTTCTGGCCGTTTTCCACATCCACCAGATAGCGGACCCCGTTCTCCGTGATGGGCACAAGGGTCTCAAAGGGCTCACCGAGGAAGCCCTTCGTCCTGGGCAGCCCTTCCTTTTCCCGCACCTTCGCGTCGCTCCGCTCGTAGATGCCCCGGATCCGGATCCCGTCCTCTGCCAGGACCTCCACGAGGGCATCCAGTATGAGGGGCTTGAGACGGTCGATCCCCAGGGCCAGTGATTCCACGACCAGTACATCCTCGTATTTGTCGACCGTGAGGCCGGGCAGAAAATCCGCCTCGCCGAAGATCAGGCGGCAGGAGGAGGTGTCGATCACCCTTTTTCTGTACTCCCAGGCGGCCCGCACCCGCGCCGCCAGAAAGGCGGGGCTGATCACCTGGTCCTCCCGGCGGCTGAGCATGCGGATACAGATCTTTGAGGCACGGTTGAGGAAGCCCCATCCCAGAAAATAGCCGTCAAAGTCGCGGACAGCCAGAATATCCCCGTCCGCGCATGCCCCTTCCACATGCTCGATCTCGTTGTCATAGATCCAGAGGCCTCCGGCTTTGAAGGCCCGTGCGCCGCCCTTTCTGATCCGGGCGGACGCCCCGCAGGCCAGGTTTTGAAGGCTTGTGGTATCACACTTTTTTTGCATCTCTGTATTCATATGCTCCTCTCTGTCAGGACCCACTCCCGGCCGGAACAGTTCCTGTTCGTTCTATTTCATGTCAGGACCCATTCCTTGCCGGAACAGCTCCTGTTCGTTCTTATTCATATCCGTTCATATCCGGATCTGTTTCTGTTCGATCCTGCTCATATCCGGGCCCATACCAGCCCGGACCTGCTCCTGTCCGGATCTCTGTGCGCGGTACTTTGTCGGGGAACAGCCGCTGTATTTCCTGAAGGCCTTGGAAAAAGCCAGAGGGTCGTCAAAGCCCAGGGAGACGGAAATGGAAGAGACCGGCATCTCCGTCACGGTGAGAAAATAGGCGGCTTTGGAGAGCTTGAGCTGAAGCAGGTATTTTTTCGGTGATATGTGAAATCTGTTCTGGAACAGGCGCGAGAGGTAGTTGGGGTGGATCGAAAAGGTCTCGGCCAGATCCGACATACGCAGGTTTTCGGAATAATTCATGTCCAGGTAGTACTTGATCTGTTCCGCGAGGGTCGGTATATGCGACACGGACGCGTTTGCAAAAAAATCCCGCTCCATCATGGAAAATATCTCCAGCAGGGCGCTGTTGGCCAGATAGTAGTTGCTGGGCGTGGCCTCCTTCAGGACAGAGATCCTGCGGATGACATCCGCGTAGCCCCCGGTGTCCCTGCCGCGCAGGACATAGCGCTCCGAGGCGCAGGACATGAACTGATAGCGGAAGCCTTCCGCGCGCCGGCCGGTAAAGTCGCACCAGGCGTAGTGCCAGGGATCGGTGGGAGAGGCTTCATAGTAGGCGACCCGGTCCTCCGGGATGTAGAATATGTCTCCCGCCTGCAGCCGGTACTCCGCACCGTCAATGAAGAAAGTCCCCTCCCCGCGGGTGATAAAATGCAGGAGGTGATAGGAACGGATCGTGGGACCGTAGCTGTGTCCGGGAGAACATTCCTCATACCCCATCATCACGACCTCCAGGTCGGCCTTTTTTTTGGTCTCCAGATCAAAGCTGGACTCGATGAATTCCCCCATAAAAACTCCCGGCAGAGCGCAAGACGCAAAAATACCGCGCTCCCAATGTCAAAAAACTCCAGGAAAGACCCGCATAGGCTGTGCGGTATTACTTGATATCTGTACAGTACTGCATGATGTTTGCGCAGTATTGCATGATGTCTGCAAAGTGTTACATGATATCTGCGAAGTATTGCATGATATCTGTACAGTATTGCATGATGTCTGTGCAGCATCGCATGAATGTATTACCAAAAAATATTGAACAAAATATCAGCAAAGTCTTCAAAAAAACCGGAAAAAGTTAATTTTTTCCATGTATCCATTCGGATTTAACATGGGCGAAAACGCCGCAGACGCATATTATATAAAAGTATTATGAGGATCTGTCTGCGCGCTCTGTCTTTTTATCTCAAAAATATATCACAAAAATGCAGGAAGGAAAAGGGAGCGGCAGGACGGCAGGAGCGTTTCCCGGATCGCCGGGAGGCGCAGCAGTATGTGTTCAGGTACCGCCGGGAAATACCGCAGTGTTCGTTCAGGTGTGCCCGGGGAGGTACCGCAGTATGGGTTCAGGTACCGTCAAGGAGGTACCGCGGAGGAGGATGTTTATGAAAAAGAGACAGTTACTGGCACTGGCGCTCTCTGTCGTCATGACAGCAGGCCTGGCGGGCTGCGGCGGAGGTTCCGCGGCGGGCAGCGGGAGCGCGGCAGGCGGGGACGGCAAGGTCGCCTTCACGATCTTCAACTCCAAGACGGAGCTTCAGGACTACCTGGAGCAGGCAGCGGCGGATTACAGCGCAGCGCACGATGTGGACATCGAGGTCTACTACTCCAGCGACACGGTATCCGCGCATCTGGCGACACGCTATGCGTCCAACGAGCCCTATACGCTGAACATGGTAGACGCAAAGGACGTCTATACCCTCGGCAAACAGTACGGCTATGATATGAGCGACCAGAAATGGGTGGAGCAGACCGATTACGCCATCACTGTCGACGACAAGGTCGTGGGCTTCCCCTTCTGCATCGAGGCCCGCGGCATCCTCTACAACGCGGATGCCATCAAAAACGTGACCGGCGAGGACTTTGACCCCGCCTCGATCAAGAACCTGGATGACTTCAAGGCCATGCTGGACAAGCTGGTCGCAGGCGGCATGGAATCCCCTGTCGGTGTCCTCAAGCCCGACTGGTCTCTGGCAGCCCACTATCTGCAGCAGGTCTATGAGGAGCGCGAGGACGTGGAGGGCTTTATCCAGGATCTCTACGCAGGCAAGGTCGACCTGATGCAGGACGCCAAGTTCAATGCACTCATGGATACCTTTGATGTCCTCAAGCAGTACAATATGTTCAAGTCCGGCCCGATCTCCGTCGAGGACGAACAGGTCCACCAGGCCCTGTCCGAGGGACAGGATGCCTTCCAGTTCGGCGGATGCTGGGAGTGGAACGATATCGTGGACTATGAGTACACCGGCAACATCGGCATCATGCCCGTGCCCCAGGATATCGAGGACGCCTACACCGGCAGCCTGGTCGGCGGCGGCTCCAAGTTCTTTTACATCGACAACAGCGAGTTCACGACAGACGAACAGCGCGCAGCAGCAGAGGAGTTCCTGAACTGGCTCGTCTTTGACGAGGCCGGCCAGACCCTGATCTCCGACACATGCGCCTGCGTCTCCCCCTTCAAGAACAACAATGTCGCCTGCACCAACGACATCGGCGCCATCGTCAAGCAGTATGCCGACAACGGCAAGATGGTTCCCAACTATGACTACGACCCGGACGACCATTACTCCGTCCTGGGCGCCAGCATGCAGAAATACCTCGCAGACCAGTGCACCCGCGAGGAGCTGGCAGCGGATATCCAGAACTACTGGTCCACTGTCACACCTGTAGAACACTGACGACCAGCCGAACAATCGCCACACCTGTAGAGCACTGACGACCGGCCAAAAAATCACCACACCTGCGGAGCGCCGACGGCTGGCCGAACAACCGCCACCCGTGGAGCACTGATCAAAGGCCTGCCGCCGGGCATGCAAAGCCTGCTGCCAGCAGGACCGGCTGAATCACTGTACAGGATCTAAACAACATACAACCGCCGCCGGGGAATGCGGTCAGTTCCCCGGCGGCGGTTTTTTGATATATCGTTTTTCTTTTCTCAGGAAGGTGTCAGCTGTCTCTGAATATGGTATGATGTAGAAATGAAAACTACATAGACCCGTGATCCGCACAGACCCCTGATGCGGTCATGAGCAGACTGTCAAGGAACTGGAGAGTATATGAGCACAGAAAATAAACCCGCCCCCGCGGTCCTGGTGGACTCCGGCTGTGATATCGCGCAGGAATGTATAGACAGGTACGGACTGTGGCTTTTGCCGCTTCACATCGACTATCCTGAAAAAGCCTATCTGGACGGCGTGGATATCGACCCCCAGATGGTGTACGACCGTTATCCGCAGGACTATCCGAAGACCTCGACGCCCTCCCTCCAGGAGGTCCTGGACAAGCTGGACGAGATGGCGGATGCCGGGATCAGCAGGGTCATCGCCGTCTGCATCTCCAGCGGCCTCTCCGGGACCTGGAACGCCGTGCGGCTCGCGGCCTCCCACCAGGACCGGGTCGAGGTCTTTGTCTTTGACACAAAAAATATCTCCGTAGCCTGCGGCCTGCTGGGGATCTGGGCAGCCGCCAAACTGGCGGAGGGCATGCCCTACGAAGAAGTGTGCCGGGGACTGGAGGAAAAAATCTACGATTCCCGCGTCATGTTCTACATGGATACGCTGGAATACTTAAAGCGCGGAGGCAGGATCGGCACCGTCTCGTCCATGATCGGACAGGCCCTGAAGATCAAGCCGATCATCTCCTGCAACAGGGAGGGGATCTACTACACCGTCTCCCTGATCCGCGGCAGCAGACAGGGAAAGCAGAAGCTCCTCAAAGAGATGGTCAAGTTCTGTAAAGGCCACCGGGTCTGGCTCGGCCTCGGGCACGGCGCTGCGGCAAAGGAGCTCGAGGAGATGGAAAAAATGGTCATGGAGGAGCTCGGGGACAGCGGAGAGATCCTCTACCGCAAACAGATCGCCGCCACCCTGGCCCTGAACACAGGCCCCGGCCTCATCGGCGTAGCCGCCCTCCTGGACCCGTAATGTGCCGGAAATAATATACCGGGTGAAAAGTCCCAGGAGTAATGTTCCGGGTAAAATGCGTCAGGGAAATCTACCGGAAAAGGATCTGCCGGAAAAGGATCTGCCGGATAGCGGACGTGTACACCGCAAATACTGAACCGGGAATATTGAACCGGAAATCTGCCGGGGGCTTGTTCCCCGGCAGATTTTTACCCTCCAGTTGTATACATGTATTGCGATATGCGATTATTTACACTTTCCACTGGAAAAAAACGCATACAGGTCTTATAATAGAGTATCTGTTTCGAAAAAAGCTTTATATATTAGAAACTGGAACTGGAGGATCAGCAGAAAATGGAAAAGAAAAACATCGATTGGAGCAACCTGGGATTCGGGTATATGGTGACAGACAAGCGCTATGTCTCCATGTACAAAGACGGCGCGTGGGACGACGGCGCGCTGATCGAGGATGACAAGATCGTGATGAGCGAGGACGCCGGCGTCCTGCACTATTCACAGTCCATCTTCGAAGGGCTCAAGGCATACACGACGGAGGACGGCCGCATCGTCTGCTTCCGCCCCGACCTGAACGCAGAGCGCATGATCAATTCCGCCCTGCGCATGGAGATGCCCCCCTTCCCGGCGGAGAGATTCATCGACTCCGTCGTGCAGACTGTCCGCGCGAATGCCGCCTGGGTCCCCCCTTACGGAACCGGTGCGACCCTGTATGTGCGTCCTCTCATGTTCGGCATCAGCCCTGTCATCGGCGTCAAGCCGGCAGAGGAATATATGTACCGCGTCTTCGTGACGCCCGTCGGCCCCTACTTCAAGGGCGGCGCGACCCCGATCGCCATCAAGGTCAGCGACTATGACCGCGCGGCCCCCCGGGGAACCGGCCACATCAAGGCGGGCCTCAACTACGCCATGAGTCTGCTTCCCGTCATGGAAGCCCACAGGGAAGGCTTCGCCGAGAACCTCTACCTCGATCCCGCGACCCGGACCAAGATCGAGGAGACCGGCGGCGCGAACGTCATCTTCGTCGATGAGGACGGCAACCTGGTCATCCCCACCTCCGAAAGCATTCTGCCCTCCATCACCCGCCGCAGCATCCACTACGTCGCGGAGCACTATCTCGGACTCAAGGTCACCGAGCGTGTCGTCACCCTCAAGGAGGTCGAGGACGGCCACTTCAGGGAAGCCGGCCTGTGCGGCACCGCAGCGGTCATCTCGCCCCTGGGCTGCATCAACGACCACGGCAAGGAGATCATGTTCTCCAACGGCATGGAAAAAGTCGGGCCCGTCATCCAGAAGCTGTATGACACCCTGACCGGCATCCAGGCAGGCCGCATCGAAGCCCCCGAAGGCTGGATCGTGGAGATCTGCAAGGGCTGATAAAACCTGGCAGGACCTGCGTGAGCTGAAAAAAGCAGGCCGAATCTGCATGAGCTGAAAAAAGCACGACGGATCGATCTGCGTGAACGGATGTATGCAGGCCCGCGCCGCAAAACCAATACACACATGTAACATACGCACACCTGTAACGGCGGTTTCCGCCTCCGTTATAACTGAAATACAGACACTCCCGTGTCTGATCAGCTGTCAACCACACATATCTGCAGAGGTTAACTTATGAGCGAAAAGAAAATGATGCTGGGCAACGCCGCCCTCGCGCGCGGCGCATGGGAGGCCGGCGTGAAAGTCTCCTCCGCCTATCCCGGGACCCCCAGCACGGAGATCAGTGAAGAACTCGTCAAATATCCCGGCGTCTACGCCGAGTGGGCTCCGAATGAAAAAGTCGCGGCGGAAGTCGCGATCGGCGCCTCCTTCGCCGGCGTGCGCTCCCTGGCCTGCATGAAAATGGTCGGCCTGAACGTCGCCGCGGACCCCGTCTATTCCGTGTCCTATATCGGCGCGGACGGGGGTCTCGTCTTCGTCGTCGCCGACGACCCCGGCCTGTACAGCTCCCAGAACGAGCAGGATACCCGCCGCGTCTGCCGCGCAGCCGTCGTCCCCTGCCTGGAGCCCGCGGACTCCCAGGAGGCAAAGGACTACATGAAATATGCCTATGACCTCAGCGAGAAATTCGACAGGCCCTTTATCATCCGGACCACGACCCGCCTCGCCCACTCCCAGTGCGAAGTCGAGCTCTGCGACCGCGAGGACATCCCCGACAAGGAATACACCAGGGATCCCTTCAAGCGCGTCATGATGCCCGGCATGGCCAAAAAGCGCCACGTCGTCATCGAGCAGCGCATGAAAGAGCTCGCCGAGTACGCGAACGAAGCCCCCTTCAACAAGGTCGAGATGGGCGACATGACCATCGACGGCAAAAAGGTCGGCTTCATCACCGGCGGCATCCCCTACCAGTACGTCAAGGAAGCCTGCCCCGATGCCTCCATCCTCAAGCTCGGCATGTGCAACCCGCTTCCCGAGAAGCTGATTCGCGACTTCGCGGCCAAGGTCGACACTCTCTATATCTTTGAGGAACTCGAACCCGTCATC
>JAFWDM010000049.1 GCA_017513005.1 Lachnospiraceae bacterium | reverse complement strand
GTTTGGCGTGACAGGGATCATCAAACCCTATATCCGGCCGGATTTTTATATCCTGGCAAGCGGTGCCCTGATCCTGGACGGGGAGGAAAAAGTTATTTCGCGGCAGTGCCTGCCGCTCAAGACGGTGGAAGAGATCTACCATCGTTATGAAGGCAGCCACCGGGCCGTGATCCAGGCAAATGACACCGTGTATACGCTCGGGCCGGAATCCTACATGCAGACTCACATCGATTCCTTCGGGGACCTGCAGAGCGCGAATGTGTACGGTCTGTCTCTGGCGGCGGAGGATGAAAATACCGCTGCACAGACCGCGGCGCAGATCAACGAACTGTACGGCGGAGAGGTCACGGCCTTTCTGAACGTGACCCATATCGATCTGGTTCCGAAGGGATGCTCCAAGGGACACGGCATCGAGATCGTCCGGGACCGCTTCGCGGTAGAGGAGATGTTCGGGATCGGAGATTCCTATAACGATCTTCCTCTTTTAAACAGTGTCGATCACCCTTTCACCCTGCCCCATGCACCGACAGTCGTGCAGGAGGCGACGGAAGGGATCGTGCGCGGTGTGAGCGAGCTCCTGGACAGGATCTGAGGGCTGGCCCCGGGTGGGAGGAGCCGTACCTGCAGAGAAAGAGCCCCGTAAGATCCGTTGGATTTTTCGTGGAATCAGTTTTCCCCGGAGACCGCCCGTCTGAAAGCCGCCTCCCAGGCTGTCTCCTCCGGCCAGCGGCCGTTTGCAAAGGCCTGGCGGAGCGTGTAGAAATAGAAGCGGAGCTTGGTCTGCACATGCGGGGAGGAGAAACACGGATCCGGAATGCCGCTCAGATCGCTCTCAAAGAGGCTTTCCATCAGCCGGGCCCGGTCCTCCATGGCATAGGTCCTGCTGTAGGAATCATGAAAGTAGATGCGGGAGGGGTCCTCCTCCGTCTGCGAAGTATATTCTCCGCTGCCGGAGATACGCAGATCCCTGCCCGCGTCATCCAGATAGGCGTCATAGTAGGCGAAACCGGGGGGATTGAGCTGGTTCCATTCGCTCTCCCTGAGCTGCTGCATGCCCAGAAGGCGGTAGTCCGTGACGTGCGTGATCTCGTGGATCAGTGTACTGCTCCGGATGGCGTTCTGTGCATCGAGGACCAGCCAGATCGTTCCGTCCTGAACGGTCGTAAAGGCATTTACGTATTCCATATG
The DNA here is from genome assembly GCA_017513005.1 of Lachnospiraceae bacterium. GTDB lineage: Bacteria > Bacillota > Clostridia > Lachnospirales > Lachnospiraceae > CAG-791. The sequence goes on along the minus strand of JAFWDM010000049.1, from coordinate 4,771 downwards.
GACATCGCCGTTGACTGCCTGCAGGTCCTTTGCCAGACAGATCGTGACAGTATCACAGAAATCCTCACAGACGGAAGGAAAAAAGGTCGGCGGATAGAGGGCCAGTGTGTCGGCGAGCGTCTCCAGAGCCTCCCGGACCGGTCCGGGGGCAGCCAGGTGCTTCACCGTATAATCCGCGAAGGAGAGCGGGACATCCTCTCCATAGAGGATCTTCACCCCGTATAAGGCACTGACTTCTTCAGCCTGCTTTTTCAGGGCATCTTGCCGGAGAACGGAAGCAGGCTGGTCCGCAGAGCTTACCGTATGAGCGGAAGAGGCCTGTTCAATCGGCTCTTTCTGCGCAGGAGCGCCGGTCGCCTCTTCATCGGCATTCTTTCCGGATATGGCAGTGGAAGCGGTTCTGGCGGAGACAGCCTCTGCAGAAAAGCCGCCTGTGCATGCGGAAAGGACCGCGATCAAAAGGGCGCAGAGCATGAGCGGGGGGATATGGAGGAGCAGGAGCCTGCTGAAACGGGGTCTCATATTTCTGTTCATAGTATTTGATTTCCGGCACTGTACCGCGGCGGTCAGTGAAAATGATCAGTGAAAAAGGCCAGTGAAAGGGTCAGTAAATAAGGTCAGTAAAAACGGAAAGAAGCCTGTCAATAAAGACGGTCATTACCGGCATTTGCACAGCACTTCTACCTATCATAGAGTATTTTTCCTTCGAAAGGATACACTTGTTTTAAAAAACATGCAGGGGATAAAATGAAAAAACTAGGATTTATCGGATGCGGAAACATGGCCGGTGCCATCATCCGGGGGATCATTGCCTCCGGGATCGTGGAACCACAGCAGATCATCGGGGCGGATCTCTCCGAAGAAGCCCGCAAAAGGGCGGCAGAGACCGGCATAGCGGTGACAGCTGACAATGCGGAGGTCGTCAGGAATGCGCAGACAGTCTTTCTGACAGTGAAGCCCCAGTTTCTGGAGAGTGTGATCAGCGGGATCCGGGACGCCGCCGCGCCGGATCAGCTTTTTGTCAGTATCGCGGCAGGAAAAACGGTCGCCTGGATCGAGGAGAAGTTCGGAGACTACCCTGTGCGTCTGATCCGTCTCATGCCCAATACACCGGCCCTTGTCGGGGAAGGGATGACGGCTGCCTGTAAAAATGCCGGGGTCACACAGGAGGAGATGGACGCCGTCTGCCGTCTGTGCAGTGCGTTTGGAAAGGTGGAACAGGTCGGAGAGAATCTCTTTGACACAGTCACTGCCGTGAGCGGCAGTTCCCCCGCCTATGTCTTCATGTTCATCGAAGCGATGGCGGATGCCGCCGTGCAGGGGGGGATGCCGCGGGCCATGGCCTATACCTTTGCCGCACAGGCCGTGCTGGGCAGCGCGAAGATGCTGCTCGAGACCGGAAAGCATCCCGGCGAACTCAAGGACATGGTGACGTCCCCTGCGGGTACGACCATCGAGGCAGTGCGTGTACTCGAGGAAAAAGGCTTTCGCAGTGCGGTATTCGAATGCGTGAAAGCCTGTGCGGAGAAGTCCGCGTCACTGTGAAGTTTCCTTTTTGCGCGCGTATCCCACGACTGCAATCACGGGTCTTGCGCAATAAAGAATAAAAGTGTAAAACCTCTGATGAAATATTCTCCTGTCCAAAGAGAGGTATAGATCATACGGACAGGTGATACAGAACAGGCTGAAAGGAGAGAAGAAAACTATGGAACGTGATACGATGTGCATCCAGGCGGGGTATGAGCCGAAGAACGGGGAGTCGCGCATGATCCCGATCGTCCAGAGCACGACCTTTAAATACGACAGCAGCGAGGAGATGGGCAAGCTCTTCGACCTGGAGAAGGAGGGGTACTTCTATACCAGGCTGCAGAACCCCACGAACGACATGGTAGCAGCCAAGATCTGCGCCCTGGAGGGCGGGACCGCCGCCATGCTGACCTCCTCCGGACAGGCTGCCTCTTTCTTCTCTGTCTTCAATCTGGCGGGATGCGGAGACCATGTCATCGCCTCCTCCACCATCTACGGGGGAACCTTCAACCTTTTTAATGTCACGATGCGCCGTATGGGCATCGACTTTACCTTTGTGGATCCCGAGTGTTCCGATGAGGAGCTGGAAGCAGCTTTCCGCCCCAATACGAAGGTGGTGTTCGGGGAGACGATCGCGAATCCGGCCCTGATCGTGTTTGACATCGAGCGCTTTGCGAAGGCCGCCCATGCCCACGGTGTGCCGCTGATCATCGACAATACCTTTGCCACCCCGATCAACTGCCGCCCCTTTGAGTGGGGGGCGGATATCGTAGTCCATTCCACGACCAAGTACATGGACGGGCATGACGCCGCAGTGGGCGGCTGCATCGTGGACAGCGGAAACTTTGACTGGATGGCGCATGCGGACAAATTCCCCGGGCTGACGACGCCGGATGAGTCCTATCACGGGATCACCTATGCCGAGCGCTTCGGGCAGGGCGGCGCCTACATCACAAAGGCCACGGCCCAGCTGATGCGCGACCTCGGGTCGATCCAGGCACCCATGAATGCCTTTTATCTCAATCTCGGACTGGAGTCTCTGGCGGTCCGCATGCCCCGGCACTGCGAGAATGCGCAGAAGGTGGCGGAGTTCCTCGAGGGACATGACAAGATCGCCTGGGTCAACTATCCCGGGCTTCCCTCCAATAAATATTATGAGCGGGCAAAAAAATATATGCCGGACGGGACCTGCGGGGTCATCTCCTTCGGCGTTAAGGGCGGACGCGCCGCTGCAGAAGAGTTTATGAAGCATCTGAAGGTCGGTATGATCGCCACCCATGTGGCGGACGCACATACCTGCGTGCTGCATCCCGCTTCCTCTACCCACCGCCAGCTCTCCGACGAGGAGCTGCAGGCCGGCGGTGTCACGCCGGACCTGATCCGTCTGTCCTGCGGCCTGGAGAGCGCAAAGGATATTCTCGATGACCTTGCGCAGGCCCTGGACCACATCTGAAACCGGTGGATATACAGAAAAGAAAAATGGATAAAAAATACTGTATCTTTGATATGGATGGTACCCTGGTGGATTCCATGCCCTACTGGGGGCGCCTGAGCGTTGATTTTCTGAACAGCAGAGGGATCCCGGGGGACTTCTCCGACCTCATGAAGCGGATACGGACGATGACGACCCCGGAAGCCTGCGTGGTCCTGAAAAGAGAGTTTTCCCTGCCGGACACACCGGATGAGATCGAAGAGGAACTGAGCCGCGTGATGCGCGGCCACTACGAAAGGGACATCGGTCTGAAGGAAGGCGTACGGTCCTGTCTGGAGACGCTCCGGGCACAGGGATGCCGGCTCTGTATCGTGACCGCCACAGCCCTGCCCCTGGTCCATGTATGTCTGCAGCGGCTGGGCATCATGGATCTGTTCGAGTTTATCCTCAGCTGCGAGGAAGTGGGACGGGGTAAGGACCACCCGGACGCTTTTCTGGAGGCTGCGCGCCGCCTGGGAAGTACCCCGCAGGAGACGGCTGTGTTCGAAGACGCCCTGCAGGCACTGCGCACGGCGAAAGAAGCCGGCTTCTATACGGCAGCCGTCTATGATCCGGCTGCGGACGACAGCTGGCAGGAGTGTGTCAGGACGGCAGACGAGGCAGTCAGAGACTGGAAAATACTGGTGGAAAGGGAGAGCTGACAGGGAGAAATCAGCAGAAAAAAGAGAGCCGGGGACGAAAACCCGGCTCTCTTTTCTCTCATCCCGTCATGCGGCGCATCAGCTTCCGGCCTTCGGTCGCCAGCCACTTCTCCTGTTTCCTGTAGTCCGGAATGACCCGGCCCACCTCGGCCCAGAAGCGGGAAGAGTGGTTCATTTCCTTCCGATGGCAGAGCTCATGGACGACCACATAGTCGATCACTTCCGGGGGCGCCAGCATCAGGAGGCAGTTGAAGTTCAGATTTCCTTTTCCGGAGCAGCTTCCCCACCGGGTCTTCTGGTTTCGGATGGTGATCCTGCCGTAGCGGACACCGACCAGGGGGGCAAAATGCGCCACGCGTCCCGGGATCACCCGCATAGCCTCCTCAGCCAGCCTTCGGATCTCCTCCATCGTGAGGAGGTCTGCAGGTTCTGTTCTTGCGGTTTCTTCCTGCACGAGCGCGATATGTTTTTGCAGCCATGCCCTGTTCTTCAGGACAAAAGCCCGGATCTCCTGGAGGGTCGCGTGCCGGGGCGCGCGGACCAGGATCTCTCCGCCCAGCCGCACCTGAAGGGAAAGGGTGCGGCGGTCCGACCGGATGATCCGGATCGAATCCGGTATGTCCGGCTCCCTGCCTTCCGGAATTGTCTTTTTGGCAAAAGTAGTGTACATAACCCTTTTCTCTCGATGTGTCTGCTGCCCTGGAAGCGGACATGGAGCAAAGGCCCTCAGCCGGCCGGCCGCAGCGTTTTCGGCGCCGCTTTTATGAGGACCCTGTCTCACATCTCACAAAAAGGCGGCAGGGACCACCAATCAATCCCTGCCGCCCCATGTCAGGACGTTCCCTTATCCTGCAGATCTCTGTTTTTTACTTGTATACCGTATAAATATAGAACCTGTACTGATAGTAGCTGCTGTACGGCTCCGGAACCGTGCAGAAGACGCCGTTCCTCTTGCGGCGGGTAATGACCCTCACATAGTAGTTCTGATATTTCTTGAAGCTGCTTCCGCGGTATTTCTTGATCGTCGCGCTGGTTGCGGTCGCCTTCGTGCTCGTGGAGAGGTTCCAGTACCACTTGCCGGAAGGATTGGTAGCCAGGAATACATTGTAGC
>JAFWDM010000048.1 GCA_017513005.1 Lachnospiraceae bacterium | reverse complement strand
CAAGCATACCGGTATAGCGGGAATCATGGCCGTCGAAGGCCCCCTTCCCCATCAAGGTGTCACAGACAGGGGCGTCGATCAGCTCCACGAAATCCTTCAGGGCCTCGGACGCGCCGGAGATGACCGCTCCGCCGCCGACCAGCACGTAGGGCTTTTTCGCTGCCCGGATCATATTGACGGCGGTGTCGATGTCGGCGTCCGGGATCTTCTGCTCCTTGACCGGCAGATACAGGTCCGGCACTGCGGGCTCATAGTCACAGATGGCAGCCGTCACATCCTTGGGGACATCCACTAGGACCGGTCCGGGGCGGCCGGTGCGGGCGATCGCAAAGGCATTGCGGATCGTCTCCGCAAGATCATTGACATTCTTCACGATCCAGCTGTGCTTGGTCACGGGAAGTGCGATGCCGTTGATATCGACCTCCTGGAAGGAATCCTTGCCCAGAAGGGGCAGGGTCACGTTGCAGGTGATCGCCACGATCGGCACACTGTCCATATAGGCGGTCGCGATGCCGGTCACAAGATTGGTCGCGCCGGGACCGCTGGTCGCGAGGCAGACGCCGACTCTGCCGGTCGCGCGCGCATAGCCGTCCGCTGCATGGGACGCGCCCTGCTCGTGAGAAGTCAGAATATGGTGGATCTTGTCGCTGTTTTTATACAGCGCGTCATATACATTCAGGATCGCGCCGCCGGGGTAGCCGAATACAGTATCCACGCCCTGCTCCAGCAGACATTCGACGATGATATCCGCACCTGTAAGTCTCACTGGTCTCTCCTTTCCTGTCTCTCTTCCTGCCGCGGGTGGATCCGGGCAGGAAGGATTTCTGTTCATGCTACTGCCATACTGATGCCGTGGGACGTGAATGCATCCCGACGCAAATTTGTCAGTTTTCCGGGATCTCGAGGATGGCGCCGCGGTTGCCGCTGGTCACGAGATGGGCATAGCGGACAAGATAGCCGTCCGTTACGCGGGGCTGGCGGGGCTGCCACTTTGCGCGGCGGGCTGCGAGCTCTTCATCGGAGACCTTCATCTCAAGCCTGTTCGCCGGGATGTCGATGGAGATGATGTCCCCCTCTTCCACCAGGGCAATGGGACCGCCGACAGCCGCCTCGGGAGAGACATGGCCGATGGAGGCGCCGCGGGACGCGCCGGAGAAGCGGCCGTCCGTGATCAGGGCAACGGTAGAGTCCAGACCCATGCCCGCGATCGCGGAGGTGGGGCTGAGCATCTCGCGCATGCCGGGGCCGCCTTTGGGGCCTTCATAGCGGATGATGACGACGTCGCCGGATTTGATCTGACCGCCTGTGATCGCCTTGATTGCGTCCTCCTCGCAGTCAAAGACACGGGCGGGGCCTTCGTGGACCATCATCTCGGGAAGAACGGCGCTGCGCTTGACAACGCCGGTCTCAGGAGCCAGGTTACCCTTGAGGACCGCGATGCCGCCGTTGGGCATATAGGGGTTCTCGATCGGCCGGATGACCTCGGGATCCTTATTGACACAGCCCTGAATGTTTTCCCGCATGGTCTTTCCGGTACAGGTGATCAGGTCCAGGTTCAGAAGGTCCTTTTTGGCCAGTTCGTTCATCACGGCATAGATGCCGCCGGCTTCATTGAGGTCCTCCATGTAGGTGGGACCGGCAGGAGCAAGATGGCAGAGGTTGGGCGTCCTGTCGGAGACCTCGTTGGCGATCTCCATATTGATCTCCACGCCTGCCTCGTGGGCGATGGCGGGCAGGTGCAGCATAGTATTGGTGGAGCAGCCGAGCGCCATATCCATGGCCAGCGCATTCATGAAGGCTTCCTTCGTCATGATGTCGCGGGGCCGGATATCCTTTTCAACGAGCTCCATGATCTTCATGCCCGCGCGCTTGGCGAGGCGGATCCTGGCAGAGTAAACAGCGGGAATGGTGCCGTTGCCCTGCAGGCCCATACCGATGGCCTCGGTCAGACAGTTCATGGAATTGGCTGTGTACATGCCGGAGCAGGAACCGCAGGTAGGGCAGACCTTCTCCTCGTACTCATGGAGTTTTTCCTCGGTCATGGTGCCCGCCGCGACGGAACCGACTGCTTCGAACATGGCGGAAAGGCTGCGCTTGCGCCCGTCAATGCGGCCGGCCAGCATGGGACCGCCGGAGACAAAGATCGTGGGGACGTTGACGCGGGCGGCGGCCATGAGAAGACCGGGCACGTTTTTGTCGCAGTTGGGGATCATGACAAGGCCGTCAAAGCCGTGGGCCTTGGCCATGGACTCGGTGGAATCCGCGATCAGCTCGCGGGTGACCAGGGAATACTTCATGCCGATGTGTCCCATGGCAATGCCGTCGCAGACCGCGATCGCAGGGAACATGACCGGCATGCCGCCCGCCATGGCGACGCCCATTTTGACTGCCTGGGCGATCTTGTCCAGATTCATGTGGCCGGGGACGATCTCATTGTAGGAGCAGACGATACCGATCATCGGACGCCTTCTCTCCTCCTCGGTATACCCCAGCGCGTTAAACAGGCTGCGGTGGGGGGCAGTGGAAACACCTTTTTTTACAGAATCACTCTTCATAGTTCTCTACCCTTAAAAAATACCTTAAAAAACACCTTCTAATAATATCTATACGATCTGAGAATACTCCCTGTATAAAGACTCTGTTACAGCCTTTCACAGATGCGGGCGCCGATCTCATCACATTTCTGGACAGTGCAGGAAGCAGCTGCTTCCTCCTCCCGGGGCATGAGGTCCACACTCCTGAAGCCGTCCGCGATCGTGCGCTGCACGGCCTTTTCGACAGCCTCCGCCTCCTGCGTAAGACCGAATGTGTAGCGCAGCATCATGGCCGCAGACAGAATGGTCGCGATCGGATTGGCGATATTTTTCCCGGCGATATCAGGCGCACTGCCGTGGCTGGGCTCGTAGAGGCCGAAGCTGGTCTCATTGAGGGAGGCGCTGGAAAGCATCCCGATGGAACCGGTGATCATGCTCGCCTCGTCGGAGAGGATGTCGCCGAACATGTTCTCCGTGACGATGACGTCGAACTGCTCCGGCTCGAGGACCAGCTGCATGGCGCAGTTGTCCACATACATATGGGAGAGGGAGACTTCCGGATAGTCCTCAGCGACCTCCGTGACAATCTTTCTCCAGAGGCGGGAGGTATCCAGCACATTCGCCTTGTCCACGCTGCAGACCTTCTTCCCGCGTTTCATGGCGATCTCGAAAGCGGTCTTCGCAATGCGGCGGATCTCGTTTTCGTCGTATTTGAGGGTGTCGACCGCGGTTTCCACGCCGTCGACCGTTTTCGTGTACCGGTCTCCGAAATAGAGGCCGCCGGTGAGCTCACGCACAATGATCAGGTCAAAGGTGCGCCCTCCGTCCTTGGCGGCGAGGGGACAGGCGTCCGCCAGCTCGCGGTAGAGATAGGCGGGACGCAGGTTTGCGTACAGGTTCAGGGCCTTGCGGATCCTGAGGAGCCCTGCTTCCGGACGCAGTTCGGGGGCCAGCCTGTACCAGGGGGAAGTGGCGGCGTCGCCGCCGATCGAACCCATGAGGACCGCATCGGAGTTCTTTGCCTGCTCGATCGCTTCGTCGGTCAGCGGCACGCCGCAGGCGTCGATCGAACAGCCGCCCATCAGAATGTCTGTGTACTCGATGCTGTGTCCGTATTTCTCACATACCCTGTCCAGGACCTTCTGTGCCTGGGCGACGATCTCCGGACCGATCCCGTCTCCGCGGATCACGCCGATTTTCATTTTCATACCCGTGTCCTCCTGTAAGCGGACCTGCCGGCACTACCCGGCGTCCGTGAAGCGACGGCAGACAGGCAGGACGAGGATCCCCGACCCCCGCCGGCGCAAAAAAGCCATCGCATTACAGCGCTAAAGTGCAGGCATGCACGAAATCTGCATGCCTGCACAGTCTTTTTTCAGATACCATGCTTATAGAATAAGGAACAAACCGAACTGCCGGGACCGGCTTCCCGAAAGCGGGGTCCCGACCGTCGATCGTTCACTCTTCTTATTCACTCTTTTTATTCACTCTTTTAGTCACTCTTTTTATTCAGTCTTCTCTTCCGCGTCCTCCGGCTTTTCGATCTGAACGATCGCGCCGCGCTGCATGGGGATGCGGCAGTTTTTGTTATATCCGAATTCGACGATCACGGTATCCCCGTTGATGTCGATCGCGACACCGTACATGCCGGCCGACGTCAGGACTGTATCGCCGACTGCAAGGGTCGAAAGCATCGCAGCCTTCTCCTTCTCCTGCTTCCGCTGCGGACGGATCATCAGAAAATAGAGCGCCGCGAAAATAACGAGCATATAAACAATGGTTCCAAGGCCTGCAAAACCTGTTGAACTGAGCAGCATGCCATTCATGTAACAGTATCCTCCAATCATTTTACTTCGCAGGGCAAAGTGCCGGAATCAACCGACAAAAAGCCCTGTTTTTACGTCATTGCTCTATATCATACAACAGATCCACGGTGATTTACAATACTTTTTCTCCAAAAGCGCCCTTGAATGGAAAGAGAGGGGGACGGCTCTTCTTTCTCCTGCAGCGTGACCGACACCTCTCACAGCATGTTCAACATGGAATGTCCCTGTTTCACATTGACTTTTGTGAAATATGTCTATATCATAAATGATAGATTTATATGCGGTTTCAGCCCTTGTTTTTCTGACTGTGCGGCTGGACTGCCTGTGCATCTGCTGATGTACAGGCTGTATATTTGCATCATGATGTATTCTATTATTTCCAAATGAATGAGGAGGAACCACCATGGCAAAGACGATCGATTCCAAATTTGTAATGAATAACGGCAGAGAGATTCCCGTGATCGGATTCGGAACCTGGAAAGCAGATGGCGATACGGCAGCTATGTCGGCCTGTGAGGCCATTAAGGCGGGCTACCGTCTTCTGGACTGCGCTTCCCTGTACCGCAATGAGGACGGCGTCGGCGAAGGCATCGCCCGCGGGATCAAGGAGGCGGGGATCAAGAGAGAAGACCTCTTCATCACCAGCAAGGTCTGGAACAGGATGCGCGGCTATGAAAAGACGAAGGTCGCTTTCGAGAAGTCCCTTACCGCCCTGGGTCTGGACTACATGGACCTGTATCTGATCCACTGGCCGGCGGTGAAGAAACAGTTTGACAACTGGGAGGAGATCAACCTGGACACCTGGAGAGCCATGACAGAGCTCTGCAAGGAGGGCAAGATCCTTTCCATCGGTGTCGCAAACTTCAAGGAGCACCATCTGAAAGCCCTCATGGGCGCAGAGATCAAGCCCGTTGTCAACCAGATCGAGTTCCATCCCGGCTACACCCAGATGGAAACGGTAAAATTCTGCCAGGAAAACGGGATCATTGTGGAAGGCTGGAGCCCTCTGGGCAGCGGCGCGGTCCTCGCAGACGAGCGCCTGGCTGCCATCGCGGCCAAATATAACAAGTCCGTGGCGCAGATCTGCCTGCGGTTCGCCATCCAGAATGATGTTGTGCCGCTTCCCAAGTCGGTCACTCCTGCCAGGATCGTCAGCAACCTGGATGTCTTTGATTTCGAACTCAAGGACGAGGATGTGCAGGCCATGGCAGCTATGCCTGAGTTCGGCTGGTCCGGCTACAATTCGGACGAGGTCGATTTCTAAGACCGCGATATACGACTTGCATCTGAAAACTGCCGCAGCGGGATCTTGCCCGCTGCGGCAGTTTTTAATTATTTTTGAAAACCCTTTTCCGGATTACCGGTCTTCGCCCTCCTGCATCTCGTCAAGGGCTTTCTTTTTGAATCCGGCAAAATCTCCGCTGTCGAGGGAGCCGCGGATCTCTTCCATGAGGTGATTATAATAATAGAGATTGTGCAGGACGCCCATGCGCAGCCCCAGGGCTTCCTGGGCCTTGTAGAGGTGGCGGAGGTAGGCCCGGGAATAACCTCCCCGGCAGACCGGGCAGCCGCAGCCCTCCTCGATCGGCCGGTCATCCTCTGCATACCGGGCACTCTTGATGTGGAGGGTTCCCTTTTTGGTATACAGATTTCCGTGGCGGCCGTTCCGGCTTGGATAGACGCAGTCAAAAAAGTCAATACCCCTCTCGACCGCCTCCAGGATGTTCTGCGGGGTACCCACCCCCATCAGATAGGTCGGTTTATCGACCGGCAGATACGGAACAGTGTGGTCGAGGACATCATACATCTGCTCGTGCGTCTCCCCGACGGCAAGTCCTCCGACGGCATAACCGTCCAGTTCCATCTCGCTGATCGCTTTCGCGTGGTCGATGCGGATGTCATTGAAGACCGCCCCCTGGTTGATCCCGAACAGAAGCTGCTGCCTGTTCACCGTGTCCTCCCGGCTGTTCAGCTCCTGCATCTTCGCGCGGCACCTGGCCAGCCACCGGGTCGTCCGTTCCACAGACGGCGCGACATATTCCCGCTGTGCGAGGGCGGGCGGGCACTCGTCAAAGGCCATGGCGATCGTGGATCCCAGGTTGGACTGGATCTGCATGCTCTCCTCGGGACCCATGAAAATCTTGTGTCCGTCTATGTGGGAGCGGAAGGTGACCCCCTCCTCTTTGATGCTGCGCAGATCCGCCAGGGAGAAGACCTGGAAGCCGCCGGAATCTGTCAGGATGGGTCTGTCCCAGCGCATGAAAGGATGCAGGCCGCCCCTGCGGCGGACCAGCTCATCCCCCGGCCGGACATGGAGGTGGTAGGTATTGCAGAGGGCGACCTGGGTCCCGATCGTATGCAGGTCATCCGAAGACAGCCCTCCCTTGATGGCGCCGGCCGTCGCGACATTCATAAATACCGGGGTCTCGATCACTCCGTGCACGGTCGTGAGCCGCCCGCGCTTTGCGCGTCCCTCCTGTTTTAAAAGCTCATACATATCGGCTGCAAAGACCTCCTGCTTCTGTTCTTTTTTACGACTTTTTGATCTTTTTTTTTTGCGATCCCCCCCCCCCCGCATCCTCCCTGCCATGCGTCGGAGCCGGTTTGACTCCGTCTCCGGATGAGCTCTGCCAAAAGCGCCGGAAGAAGGCATAGCCGCCGGCTCAGATCTGGTCCGGCAGAAGCTTGTGGAAGATGATACAGTTGGGCTTGTCCACATGGATCTCCTTCGAGGACATGATCAGTGTGCCCTTCTCCATATCGACCTTGAAAAATGTCATGGTATCGGACTCGTGGTTCAGGCTGACGAGATGCCGGTCATCCGGGAAGAGTGCCGCATCCTTGGGATATTCCCCGCTGATCGGCAGGCAGAGCACTTTTTCCAGAAAGCCGTTGTCCGGGTCTATGCGGAAAATAACTACAGAATTATCACCCGCATTGGAACTGACCAGATATTTGAAATCCGAGGAAAAATTCAATGCGCTCGCGGCGGATCCCGTCGCGTGGTAATCATTGAGCGTGGGGACCGTCTGGATTTTTTCAAACTCGGGTTCCCCGTCCACTTCCTGATAAAAATAGACGTCGATCAGGTTTTTCAGTTCATGTACGACGTAGAGGTAGTGCCCGTCAATGGAAAACTTGAGGTGGCGGGGCGCGGATTCCATCTCCGAGTGGAGGATCGCGCACTGTTTGATCTTGCCGGTCTGATGATCCAGCGTATACACATTGATGTGGTCCATCCCGAGGTCAGCGACACACAGATACTTATTGTCCCGCGTCATTTTGACGCACTGGACATGGGGGCGGAAATTGCGCTCCGCGATACTTCCCAGACCCTTGAGATAAATCTCATCCGTGATCGGGCCCACATGGCCGTCTTCGCCTAGACGAAGCACAGTGATCTTCCCGTCGTGATAGCTGCAGACAAACAAAAATTCATCCTTGTAGTCCGTGGAGAGGTGGGAACCGCGCATCCCGTTGATCGAGCCGCGGTTGATCTTCTCCAGTTCCCCGCCCTTGAGGATCCGGAAGGACTCCACCCCGAAATCCGTGATGGAATACAGATAGCGTCTGTTATGGGAGATCGCGACATAGGAGGAATTCGTGATGGAAACAGAACTCTTTTCCTGCAGGGTTCCCTGCTCCACATCGACATCGTAGACGCGGATGCCGACCTTCTTATTGCCGGTCCTGGTATAGGAGGAGACATAGGCGACGAACTGGTCACCAGGTCTGTATCCGTATTTTGACATGTCCAGTCCATACTCATTTGCTTCTGTCATCTTTCACGTCCTTTCCGCCGGAAGCCGGCATTCCTCAGGATTCTTCAGAAAAATCCCGAATTCGAGCAGACACTTTGCTTTCCGAAGTTCTTTTATTTCGAAAACTCTTTTCCTGCAGCGCAGATGCAAAGATCCCGTCTGCAGACATCATAACTATACCATAAACCCGGGACGATTGGTATTGGAAACAAAAGCGTGCCCGCTGCGGTTTTTTTGCGGAATTTGTATGGGAGCTGTGCGGAGGTTACACAGGCTGTAAAGGGGCAAACCTCCCCGCGATGGCCTCCGCGACGCGCATGCCGTCCATAGCCGCCGACATGATCCCTCCGGCATACCCCGCGCCCTCCCCGCAGGGATAGAGACCGCTGACAGAGGCGCTCTGCAGGTCTTTTCCTCGCAGGATCCTCACGGGAGAAGAGGTCCGGCTTTCCATGCCGGCCACCCAGGCCCGGGGTCCGTCAAAACCGGAGATCTTCCTGCCGAACTGCTCCATCCCGTCTTTAAAATCCTGCGTCAGGGCGTCCGGGAGAAGCGTGTGGAGCGGGGCCGTCCGACAGCTCCCTTTGGCCCAGGAAGGACGCAGGGGGCCTGCCGTGGATCCGGATGCTCCGTCCGCGTCCGCAGAGGAATCCCTAAAATCCGTGTAGCGTTCGACCGGGATGCTGCCCTCTCCCATCGCAAAAGCCTTCTCCTCCAGCCTGCGCTGAAAATGCATGCCCGCCAGGACATGGCTGCTCCCAAATTCATTTTCTCCCACGGTGACAACGACTGCGCTGTTGGCCCAGCCGCTGTCCCGTCTTTCATCGCTCATGCCGTTGATGCAGAGCCTGCCCGGTTCGGAGGAGGCGTTGACAATGTAACCGCCGGGGCACATGCAGAAGGAATAGACGCCTCTTCCGGAGGCGGCGCGCGCCGTCAACTTGTAGGGTGCTGCGGACAGGCGCAGGGCGGCAAGCTTTTCCGGGTCTGAAAAACCGTACTGGCTCTCATCGATCAGGGCCTGGGGATGTATGACACGAAGCCCCACGGCAAAGGGTTTCTGCTCCATGGAGATTCCCTCCCGGAACAGTTCCTCGACCGTATCACGGGCACTGTGTCCGATGGCAAGGACGACAAGGTCTGCCGCAAGAAACCGGGGGGTGGCATCGGGCTCCCTTTCATTTTGGACAAAAAGACCTGTCAGCCTGCGGCGTGCCGGGACTGCCCGGGTTTCCTGCTCCTGCCCCCGGATCTCCGGATCCCGGCAGCAGGTCAGATCCGCAGGTTTTCCCGTTTCCACCTCCCCTGGTTCCGGCATTACACTGCCGGACTGATCTGCCCGGTTCCCGGGATCCGGGTCCCGAAGTCCGTCACGATCAGGGAAAACCCTGTCTGCACACTCCGCACTCTCGAAGAGGAGCCCCGTGCAGCGGGTCTCAAACAGGAACTCTCCCCCAGCCGCCTCGATCCGTTTTCTGAGGGCCGGAATCGCCGTACGCAGGCGGTCCGTTCCGATATGCGGTTTTGCTTCGTAGAGGATCGATTCCGGAGCCCCTGCCTGTGCAAAAATGTGCAGGACCTGTCCGGAACGTCCTGTCCTGTCATTGACCTGTGTGTTGAGCTTTCCATCGGAAAAGGTGCCTGCGCCCCCCTCCCCGAACTGGACATTCGAGCGGGGGTCCAGCAAGCCTGTCCTCCAGAACCGCTCCACATCCTCCGTGCGGTCCTCCATCTTTTTACCGCGTTCGAGAACGATCGGGCGGTATCCGTGCTCCGCCAGCAGCAGGGCGCAGAAAAGGCCTGCAGGCCCCGCGCCGACGATCACGGGACGATGGGCGGAAACCTCCCTGCCGCACGCCGGAAAATGATAGGACTCATCCGGCGAAAGCGCGATAGTCTTGTTCTTCAGGCGGCGGACAAGCGAGGCCTCCTCTTTTCGGGTCAGGTCTGTGCTGACATCTACTGTATAGACGTCCAGAAGCTGCGGTTTTTTTCGCGCGTCAATGGAATGGCGCACGATGTGGACTGAGATCGTGCCGGTCCTGCGGCGCAGCAGTTTTCTGATTTTTTCTTCCAGCTCTTCCCTGCTATGTCCGCAGGGGATCCGGATCTGTGTGATTCTGATCATCTCTTTGTTCATGCGGTCATGAAGACCGCCCTCATTGGGCAGCGGCGCGGCCGGCGAGGGTACCGCTGGTCATCGCCCACTGCAGATTATAGCCCCCGCAGCGGCCGTCAACATCCAGCACTTCTCCCGCAAAATAAAGTCCCGGCCGGTAAACGGAACCGAAATCGTCATTTACTTCGCCGAGGGGAATCCCGCCGCAGGTGACCTGGGCACTGTCAAAGGACCGTGTGCCTGTTATCTGAAGCTGAAAACCACGAAGCTGTTCCATATAGAAATGCAGGCGCTCATCAGGGACACGCTTCGCCTTCATCTCCGCCTGCCTGTCATCCGCTGCCAGGATCATGTCGATCACCTTCCGGTGCGCGAGCCCCAGCAGAAAATCCGACAACATCTGGTCGCGGGACTCCAGCCGCATGCGCCGGTCCACTTCTTCTGCAAACATGGCATCCGTCATTTCCGGGAGAAAATTAATGCTGACCCGGACGCTTTGTCCGGCATCAAGGAGCCTGGCGGCCGTGCGGCTGAGCTGAAAGACCGGGATCCCGGAGATCCCGTATTCCGTGATCTGCAGTTCCCCGGTTTCTACTTCGGCAGGACCGGACTTCGTCACATTTACAGGTTTCCGGCCGGATCCGGATCCATATAGGGAGATCCGGACCTGGCACCGCACGCCCGCAGCCCGTTTTATGAAAGGGCTGTCACAGACCAGCTGCGTGAGTGCAGGGAGGGGTCTGCGGATGTGGTGGGAAAACCGCTCCGCCATGCGGTACCCGTCTCCGCTGCAGCCAAATGACGGGCCGGCAAGTCCCCCGGTACAGATGATCACCGCATCGCAGATCAGGGTCTTTTTCACGAAAGTTTTTCTTCCCTTTCCGACATCCTTTCCGACACCCTTCCTGACACTCTTCCCGACACTCTTTCCGGGGATGGTGTTTTTCCCCGCATTTTTTTCGGGCAGTGCATCCGCCGCCGTCATCGTAAAGGAAAGCAGAAATTTTCCCTTCTTTCCCGCCGTTTCCAGTCCCGGTGCTGCACCGGCAGCTTCCTCTGTATCCGGCTTCCGTGCCTGTTTGTTTTTGGACGACTTTTGGGGTTCGGACGCGTTTTCAATCAGACGGATCCCGTCCACACAGGCCTGCAGATAAACCTCTATACCCAGAGTGCGAATGCGTTTTTCCAGCGCCCGGACGATGGTCTGCGCCTGGTCTGTCCGCGGATAGACCCAGCCGTCGCGATCATGGACCGGGACGCCTGCTCCCTGAAAAAAGGAAATCAGATCGTTTTGGGAAAACTGCCGGATCCAGTCAAAGATGCGTCCGGAAGGGTCTCCCTCTTCAGTAGCGGAAAGATTTCCCTCTTCAGTCCCGGATAGATCTCCCCCTTTAGTACCGAAAGAGCGGCCGGCCGCACCCGTGTGGTAACACGATGGATCCTGATACAGGTTGGTGAGATTGCACCGCCCGTTTCCGGTCGCATAGATCTTCTTCGCAAGTTTTTCATTTTTTTCAAACAGAAAGACACAGCATCCTGCAGATGCAGCTGCGATGGCTGCCATACATCCGGATGCACCGCCGCCGATCACGGCTACTCTTTTTCCTGTTTTTCCAGCATCAATATGCATATTCGATTAGCAGCGAAACCTGCTGCAGGGTGAAACATAAAAAGGGTGACAAAAAGAACCGTCCCCATTGTCACTGACGGGGGATCCCGAGTTTTGACAGGATGGCCTCCTGCTTTGCCTCCATGACAGCCGCCTCCTCCTCTGTCATGTGGTCATAGCCACAGAGGTGGAGCATGCTGTGGGCGACGAGAAAGGCAAATTCTCTCCGGGGAGAATGGCCGTAGTCGGCAGCCTGGTCCCAGACGCGGGAAGCATTGATGACGATGTCGCCCAGCTGGAGGATGCCTGTATCCGGATCAAGGTAGTCCATCTCGCTCTGTTGCACGGCGGAAAAATCGGAAGGCGTCTCGAAGGGGACTGCCGGAAAAGAGAGCACGTCCGTCGTGCGGTCGATCTCCCTGTATTCCAGGTTCACCCGGTGTACCTCCTCTTCGTCCGTCACCAGCAGAAATACCTGCGCGTCATAGGGGCAGTTCTCCTCTGTCAGCACCGCTGCGCAGACCTGCTGCGCCAGGGCGTCCGCGTCAAAATCAAATTTTCTGTCTTCCGGACCCTCTGTAAGGATTTCGGTTTCGATCCTGTATTCCATAAGGTTTCCTCTCCTGCCGGTCATATCTTCCGGACCGGTCCTGATGCTCTGCATGCTCCCGGCTGCGTCTTGCGGCGGCCAGTTCGTAATCTTCATAGGCCTTGACGATCTTCTGAACCAGGGGATGGCGGACCACGTCGCGGGCATCCAGTGTGATAAAGCGGATCCCGTCCACATGCTTCAGGACCGTCATGGCGACGTCCAGGCCGGACCGCCGGTCCGGCGCCAGGTCTTTTTGCGAGGCATCGCCGGTGATCACGGCGTGGGAGCCGAAGCCGAAGCGGGTCAGAAACATCTTCATCTGCTCCGGCGTCGTGTTCTGGGCTTCATCCAGGATGATATAGGCATTGTCCAGGGTGCGGCCGCGCATATAGGCCAGCGGAGCGACCTCGATCAGGCCCTTTTCCATATTCTGCTGAAACTTTTCCGCGCCCATGATCTGGTAGAGGGCGTCGTAAAGAGGCCGCAGATAGGGATCCACCTTGCTCTGCAGGTCTCCCGGCAGAAAGCCCAGCTTCTCTCCTGCTCCGATCGCAGGCCGCGTCAGGATGATCCTTTCCACCTCTCCGTTCATGAAAGCCGTGATCGCCATCGCCATTGCCAGAAATGTCTTGCCGGTACCTGCCGGGCCGTTCGCAAAAACGATGAGGTTTTCCCGGATCGCGTCTATATAGCGCTTCTGCCCCAGGGTCTTGGGTTTGACAGGTCTGCCGCTCACGGTGTGGCAGATAATATCGCCGTCCATCTGCTGCAGCATGCCGGGCTCCGCCTCCCCCTTCATGTCGAGGGCATAGTCCACCTGCTGGGCCGTGACCTCGGATCCGTGGCCGGACAGACCTGCCATGTCCTCCAGAAGCACCACGGCGGCGGCTACATTCTCCTCCTCGCCGATCACCTTCATCGTCCCGTTGCGGGAGACGATACTGACCTGCAGTTCCTCCTCTATTTTCCGGACATGTGCATCCCGCATCCCGAAAATATCTCTTTGGATCTCCGCGCTGAAATCCAGTTCCTGTTCCATATAGCTATCCTTCCGTAACGATCTCGGCCTGCACGGCACCGTACACGCAGAGAGATTTTTCTTTTGTAAATGCGCAAATAAGAGCTTTCAGGCAGATGCCTGAAAGCTCTCAGATTCAAATCAGAATTCAGGCCTTCCCGGAGAGGTATTCGTCGATGCCCTTTGCAGCAGCTGAAGCGGCCCGGACAAAGGCACTGCACTTTCTGTTTTGTCAGGCTTTGCCCGAAAGATATTCGTCGATGCCCTTTGCAGCCGCTTTTCCTGCCCCCATCGCGAGGATGACGGTGGCTGCGCCGGTGACCGCGTCGCCGCCCGCAAAGACGCCTTCCTTGGAGGTCTGGCCGTTTTCCTCATTCGCGACGATGCACCTGCGGCGGTTGACGTCGAGGCCTTCTGTCGTGGAGGAGATCAGGGGGTTCGGGTCCGTGCCGAGCGACATGATGACGGCATCACACTCAGTATAGAACTCGGAGCCGGGGATCTCCACAGGGCTGCGTCTGCCGGATTCGTCGGGCTCGCCCAGTTCCATCCGCAGGCAGGTGATCCCCTTGACCCAGCCGTTCTCGTCCGCGTGGATCTCGACGGGATTTGTCAGAAGATTGAAAATGATGCCTTCCTCTTTGGCGTGCAGGACTTCCTCGCGCCTTGCGGGAAGCTCCTCCTCGCTCCTGCGGTAGACGATGTGGGTCTCCGCACCGAGACGAAGCGCTGTCCTGGCCGCGTCCATGGCGACGTTGCCGCCGCCGACGATGACAGCCTTTTTGGGCCGCATGATCGGGGTCCTGGAATCCTTGCTGAAGGCCTTCATCAGATTGCTTCTGGTGAGGTACTCATTGGCGGAGAAAACGCCCATGGCCTGCTCGCCGGGGATATGCATGAATTTGGGGAGGCCCGCACCGGAGCCGATGAAGACGGCGTCGTAGCCCTCCTCCTTCATCAGGGCGTCCACGGTCGTGGACTTTCCGATGATGCAGTCCGTCTCGATCTTTACGCCGAGCGCCTTGACGTTCTCGATCTCCTTCTCAACGACCGCGTCCTTGGGAAGACGGAACTCGGGGATCCCGTAGACCAGGACGCCGCCCGCCTTGTGGAGCGCCTCGAAGATCGTCACGTCATAGCCCATGCGCGCCAGGTCGCCGGCGCAGGTCAGGCCTGCGGGGCCGGAACCGATGATCGCGACCTTCTTTTCCTTTTTCGCCGCATCCGTGGAGGGCTTGATGCCCATCGCGCGGGCAGTGTCCGCCACATAGCGCTCGAGCTTGCCGATCGAGACCGGCTCGCCCTTGATGCCGCGCACGCAGACGCCCTCGCACTGGGTCTCCTGCGGGCATACGCGGCCGCAGACTGCGGGGAGCGCGGAGGACTGACTGATCACGTCATAAGCACCCTTTACATCGCTCTCCTTTATTTTCGTGATGAAGCCGGGAATGTCGATCGAAACGGGACATCCCTGGACACAGCGGGGGTTTTTGCAGTTCAGGCAGCGTGCCGCCTCAGCCTCCGCTTCTTCTTTATTGTATCCCAGGCAAACCTCCCCGAAATTCGTGGCGCGTACTTTCGGATCCTGCTCACGAACGGGAATTCTAACCATCATATCCTGTGCCATAATTCTAACCTTCCTTTTATATGAACCGCTGCCGGACCTGTCCGGACATCTGTCCTGAGGCAGTGCGGCCAAAGTCTTTTATGCCGTCACATTCAGCCGCAGTTTCCGCATCCGCCGTGGTGCGTATCGCCTTCCTTCGCTGCAAGATAGAGCCGGCCTTCCTCAGAGGCATAGAGGCGCATGCGCTGCATAGCCTGGTCAAAGTCAACGAGATGGCCGTCAAATTCCGGCCCGTCCACACAGGCGAATTTCACCTTGTCGCCGACCATCAGACGGCAGGCTCCGCACATACCGGTGCCGTCCACCATGATGGGGTTCATGCTGACGATCGTCTCGATCCCGAGCTTCTTTGTCATCAGGCAGACAAACTTCATCATGATCATGGGGCCGATCGCGACGACGCGGTCGAACTGCATACCGTCATCGATCAGCTTCTGCAGGGCGACAGTGACGTTGCCGCTGATCCCGTAGGATCCGTCGTCGGTGCAGATATGGAGGTTGGAAACCGCCCGCATCTCATCTTCAAGGATAATGATATCTTTCGTCTTCGCGCCCTGGATGCAGTCCACAGTCACCCCGTTCTCATGGAGCCACTTGAGCTGGCAGTAGACAGGAGCCGTGCCGACACCGCCGGCGATGAAGCAGATCTTCATCTTTTTCAGCTCCTCGATGGGCATCTCGGTGAGGTCGGAGGGCTTACCGAGCGGTCCGACAACATCGTGGAAGCAGTCGCCCTCGGCAAGGGCGGACATACGGTGTGTCTCCCCGCCGATCACCTGGAAAACGATCTGCACCGTTCCCGCTGCCGCATCGTAATCACAGATCGTGAGCGGGATCCTTTCGCCGTCAGCATCGACGCGGACGATCAGAAACTGACCCGGAAGTGCGTTTTTCGCGATCCTGGATGCTTCCACATCCATCAGAAAGATGTTCGGCGCGAGATTCTCTTTTTTCAAAATCCTGAACATGTTTACCTCTCATTCCAAAGCGTTTCCTTTTTCAGAGAACAGGGAGAGCCTGTTCAAAACGGCTCCTGCCTGCAGGCCTCTGCCCGCAGATCCTGCACTCCCCGGGATCCTCTACGCTCCTGTCCGGATCCCGGTGATTAAAAACTATATATAATCCTGCGATAGCCGCTCTTAACGGGTCGCAGCATCAGCAATATTTCCAGCCTGTCGGGCCGCGCGTTTTTAATGCCGGCAGCCGTACAGGCAGCAGAAATTATCCTCACGGGAGATTTTGCCAGATGAAGTCCAAAATATCAATAGAAAATTTTCGTTTCGGCCGCCTCTACGATTCATTTTCCAGATAATTTTCAAATTCCGGCAGGGTCATCAGGACGGTTCTGGCCCTGGTGCTGCTCTCTTCACTGACGACGCCCGCCTCCGCGAGCTGGTCCATGATGCGGGCGGCGCGGTTGAATCCGATCTTGTACACGCGCTGCAAAAGGCCGATGGATGCCTTGTTCTTTTCGATCACATACCGTCCCGCCTTTTCGAAATATTCGTCCCGGCCGGGGAGAGTCCCTGTCTCTGTGTTTCCGCCGGATGCGGGAAGCCCTTTTTCGGCGATCGTCTCGATCTGCTTTGCGATCTCCTGGTCATGGCCGTCCAAAGCATTGTGGTCGTGAATATAGTCGACGACCCGGGTCACCTCATCGTCCGAGACAAAGGCGCCCTGGATCCGGCGGGGCTTGGGATAATTCTGCGGATAGAAGAGCATGTCGCCCTTACCGATCAGCTTCTCGGCGCCCGCCATATCCAGGATCGTCCGCGAATCCACCTGACTGGAGACCGCGAAGGCGATCCGGCTGGGCATGTTCGCCTTGATCAGGCCGGTGATGACATCGACGGAGGGCCGCTGGGTCGCGATGATCAGGTGGATACCTGCCGCGCGGGCCAGCTGGGCCAGGCGGCAGATCGCGCTCTCCACTTCATTTTTGGAGACCATCATGAGGTCCGCAAGCTCGTCGACGATGATGACCAGCCTGGGCATGGGCTCCCGCTCCGGCTCCCCGCCCTCCCTTCGGAAGGTTTCGGCCAGGTGGTTGTACCCGTTCAGGTCGCGGACGCCGGCAGCTGCAAACAACTTGTAGCGCTTTTCCATCTCCGCGACAGCCCAGTTGAGTGCCGCCGAGGCCTTCCGGGCATCGGTGACCACCGGAATGATCAGGTGGGGGATGCCTTTGTAGACACTCAGTTCCACCACCTTGGGATCGATCATAAGGAGCTTGACCTTGTCCGGAGACGTTTTATAGAGGATGCTCAGGATGATCGTGTTGATGCAGACGGATTTTCCCGAGCCGGTCGCCCCCGCGATCAGAAGGTGCGGCATGCGGGCAATATCCGCGATGACAGTCTTTCCCGCGATATCCTTTCCGACCGCCATGGGGAGCTTCCCCTCCGACCTGCGGAAATCCCTGGATTCCAGAAGCTCCCGCAGGTGTACGGTCGTCTCATGCTTGTTGGGAACCTCGATCCCGATAGCGGATTTACCGGGGATCGGTGCCTCGATCCGGATGTCCGTGGCCGCCAGCCGGAGCTTGATATCGTCCGAGAGATTGACGATCCTGCTGACCTTGACCCCGCTGTCCGGCAGCAGTTCGTAGCGCGTGACGGAAGGTCCCTGGCTGATATCCGTGATCTTCACCTGCACGCCAAAGGTGCGCAGGGTCTCCTGCAGGCGGTAGGCGGTCTCCTTCAGTTCGCGCTCCGTCTCGGGATTTTTGCCGCCGGTCCCCCGTTCCAGGATGGAAAAGGGAGGGGCGGCATAGGTGCTGGCCCGCACCGGGACAGCCGTCTTACCTGCCGGCCCGGACGGCCTGTTTTTACTATCTGCATCCCGATGAACGGAGATCCCCTGCAGATCCTCCTCGGAGGGGTCGAAGGGCAGGAGGCTCCCGGCCGGGGCGGAGCTTTCGCCTGTGACGCCGCTTCCGCCCGGGACGGTTCTTTCGTCTGTGGCGCCGCTTCCGCCCGGGGCGGTTCTTTCGTCTGTGGCGCCGCTTCCGGCAAAGGCAGCGGTAACATCGGGAACTGTGCCCGGGCGGGGCTCTGCGGCCCTTTTTCCGGCAGCCTGTCCTTCTGCTCTTCCAGCAGCTGCTCCCCACGTACGTCCCGCCATTCCGGCTCCAGTGTACCCTGCAGCGGACATACCCGTAACTCCCGCGGCTCCTGTGTATCTTCCTGCAGAGCCTGCCGCTGCCGGCTCCGGATCTCCGAATTCAGAGAATGAAGTGAACTGTCCCTGTCCGATCGGTGAACCCGCCGGTCCTCCGCCGGCAGATCCGTCGGGAAAAGCCGGATCGACATGACCGGCTTCACGATCCAGGTCCGGGATCCCGGCGCGCCTGTACCCGGATCGGCCCGCTGCGGTGGCACTTGCTCTACCGGGGAATTCTTCCGCAGGGGAAGCGCCTTCTCTTGCGGGAAATCCTTCTGCTGAAGGAGTGCTGCCTCTCCCGGGGAATTCTTCTGCGGAAGGTATTCCGTGAACCTCCCCGGAAATATCTTCCTGCCGGGTCCCATAGTCCCTTTCCACCGTGCGGTTCCCGGCAGGAATCGTCAGAAGATCCTCCTCCACATCCAGCACCGTGATCTCATGGACGTCCCGTGTCGGGACTGCAGACCTCTGCGCGGTACGGGCAGATTTTCTGTACCCCGCGTGTTTCCCGGTGCCGGTGCCTCCCGCGTCCTCGTATCCCAGCCGGGTATGTTCCAGATCGAGAGCGGGATCGATTTTTCGGGATCCCGAAGCTCTGTCATCGCGTGGCCCGGAAGCTCTGCGGATTCCTGAGCCGGCCCCCCGGCGGGTGCGGCGCCGCTGCTCCTCCCGTGCCATTCTCCGGATCTGTCTTTGCTCTGCGGCATCCTCCTGCCGCAGGATCCGCTCCGCTTCCCGCTCCAGCTCTGCCTCGCGCTCCTCTTCCCGCTCCTGCCACCTCCTCTGCCTGGCCATTCTCCTGCGTTCTCTGAACCCGGGGCCGCCTTCTGCGTCCTCAGGCAGCCGCAGGTACTGCAGAAGATCCAGGGGAGAACGCTGGAGCAGAAGAAGGATCGCGATCAAAGCGATCCCGACGAGGACCACGCAGCTTCCTGCCATATGAAATGCGCGGTACAGAGCCCATGAGACCACTGCGCCGATGATTCCGCCTCCGGACCGTTCTTTGGAACACAGCGAAAAAGTACCGGCAAGATCCAGGGGCGGTTCCAGAGACACCAGATGGACCGCATGAAGGCGCAAATGGGCAGCTGCCTGGGCGGCCAGGATGAGCATGGCAACCGCCAGCATCCTGGCCGGCATCCGGCTCCCCCCCCGCCCTGTAAGCAGGAGTATGCACATGATAAACAGATAGGGAGGAACCGCCCAGGCTCCGATCCCGAATAGACCGAACATGATTCCCGCCAGCGCCCGGCCGATACCGCCGGCGAAGCCTGTCAGAGACAGAAGGAGCAGTACCGCCAGCAGAAACAGCACAACAAGCGCGATGCCCATACGGGTCTCGCGCTCTCTTCTCTCCCTCTCCCGGCGGGCCTTTTCGATCGCCGCCGCTCTCCTGGAGGAAGTACCGGCTCTTTTTGTTCCTGCAGAACGGGTCCCGGATCCTGCGGATCTTCTGCGGACGGAGGAAGCGCCTGCAGCAGATCCTGAGCCAGTGCGTCCCGCAGATGATTTTCTGCGTGCAGCAGTCCCGGAAGAGGAACTTCGGGTCCGGGCAGAGCCCTGCCTGCTGCTTCTGCCTGCGGAGGCCCGCCCCGCAGCACCTGCGCCCGCGCGGGAACCGCTCTTATTGGTCCGCTTTTTAGTCTGTGCCATGTATAACCTCGTCCCAACCGTCTGCCGACGGATCATCCGGCCGGTCAGATGTCAAAATCATCGTCCTCTGCGATCTCAAGATCAAAATGCTCCTCTTCCTCCGGAATATTCCAGTCATCCGTCAGGTCAAATTCCATCCTGACATGGGGACGGCGCTCCGGCAGGGGCAGAGGATTCTTCAAAAACCTTCCCTGTGTCCCGCCAGGTATCTCTTTCGGTGTCTCTTCAAGTGTCTTTATAAAAGCGGCAGGCGGATGGAGTCTCTGTCCCGCTTCCGTACCTTCCGCCGCTTCTTCAGGCCTGTCGGCGCTTTCAGGACCGGCCGGCGCATGCGCCCGGCTCACAGGTTCCGTATTTGGATCAAAAAACATATCCGCCTCCCCGGCTGCTCTCTGCTGGCCGGATCCATCTATAACAGACGCAAAACAAACGGATCCTGTTTCAAGGGTTCCTAAAGCGACAGATAGCAGCTTCGCGCCCGTAAAGGCACAAAGCTGCTCTGCTGAAAACGTCTGTAGATAGAAATCCGAAGATCATTCGTCCCCTTCGTCCCAGTTGTGATAGACGGCCTGGACATCGTCGTCGTCCTCCAGGATATCGAGGATGCGGCGGATCTGTTTGATGGCATTTTCATCCGTCAGGGTGACATAATTCTGCGGGATCATGGTCACTTCAGCGGAAACCGTCTCGATGCCCGCCTCGTCGATCGCAGCCTTGACGGCATCGAAATCATCCTCGGATGTGATGACTTCAAAGCTGTCCTCCTCTTCCTTCATGTCCTCCGCACCTGCATCCAGGACCAGCATCATCAGATCGTCAGCGCCCATCTCGCACTCCTCCCGGTCGATGATGATCTGTCCGCGCTTGTCAAACATAAAAGAGACGCAGCCCGGCGTACCGATGTTCCCGGCGCCCTTGGCAAAAGCTGCGCGCACATTCGCCGCAGTGCGGTTCTGGTTGTCCGTCAGAGTGTCGACGATCACCGCTATGCCGTTCGGGCCGTACCCCTCGTAGGTATTGTACTGGTAGTTGACATTTCCGACATCGCCGGCCGCTTTTTTGATGCCGCGCTCGATCGTATCGTTGGGCACATTGTTGGACTTTGCCTTTTCAATGACCTTTGCAAGCTTGTAGTTATTGGAAGGATCCGGACCGCCTTCCTTGACGGCGACCGCGATCTCTCTGCCGATGATCGTAAAGATCTTTCCCTTCGCGGCGTCGTTTTT
>JAFWDM010000047.1 GCA_017513005.1 Lachnospiraceae bacterium | reverse complement strand
TGATTAAAGAGGTCACGCACCTTGGA
The DNA here is from genome assembly GCA_017513005.1 of Lachnospiraceae bacterium. GTDB lineage: Bacteria > Bacillota > Clostridia > Lachnospirales > Lachnospiraceae > CAG-791. The sequence goes on along the minus strand of JAFWDM010000047.1, from coordinate 17,202 downwards.
GGCGCCCATACCCACGAACATCTCGACGAATTCCGAGCCGGACATGGTGAAGAAGGGAACATTGGATTCGCCCGCGACCGCCTTGGCCAGCATGGTCTTGCCGGTTCCGGGAGGTCCCACGAGCAGGATGCCCTTGGGCATCGTCGCGCCGATCTCCGTATACTTTCCGGGATCGTGGAGGTACTCCACGATCTCCATGAGGTTCTCCTTGGCCTCCTCCTCACCTGCGACGTCCGAGAACCGGATCCCCTCCGTGGACTTCACGTAGATCTTTGCGTTGCTCTTTCCCATGCCGAACATCATGGAGGATGCGCCGCCGCCGGCCCGCTCCATCAGCTTTTTATTGAAATACCAGCCCAGCCCCGCGAAGATCGCGATCGGCAGGACCCAGTTGAGCAGAAAGGCCGCCATCGGCGAAGTCTCCGGGATGATGTCGCTCCCGAATCTGGCCCCCGCCGCATACAGGCGGTCCACCAGACCGTCATCCGTCACATACCCGGTGCAGTAGACCTTTCCCTCCCTGTCCTTAAACAGGATATCACTGGAGCGCAGCTCTACTTCCTCGATCTGCTTGTTTTCCGTCATCGCCATAAAGGTCTCATAGCCCACTTCCTCGATGGACGCGCGCTGAAAATACGGCATGACAAAGGCATTGATGATCATCATGAACAAAATGACCATCAGCCCGTAATACATCATTGACCTCTGAGGAGGTTTTACTTCTTTCATTTTTGTACTATTCCTTTCCCGCAGCCTCCGGCCCCCGCCTGCACTGCCCGTGACCACGATCGGGCACAAGCCTGCAGGAACATGAACAACCGGCTGCGTTTTGTTCTAAGGATAATAGCACAACCAGGTCACAAATTCTATTAAAGAATCATAAAACTTTGATGAAAACAGCGGGGAAAAGCCGGACGGCCATCATGCTTGCATGAGTGGCCGTGAGGTTACAGTACAGACTCACCTGAAGCCTCGAGGTGTTTTTCGCGGCTTTTTCGCGAAAAACCCGAGTGGAACGGCGTTCGCCCCATTCGCGAAGCGAATTTAGCATGGGCGAACGCAAGTTACAGTTCACGCCCTCGATAGGGCGTGAACTGTAACGTCGTGAGGCCTCAGATTTCCCGGGTCCGCACGATCTCCCTGTACAGCGTGGAAAAAAGCTCCGCCGTATCGATCGGTTTGCGCAGGCAGGCGCTCATGCCCGCCTCCAGACATCTCTTTTCATTGGCCGGATCGATGTCCGCCGTCAGAGCGATGATCGGGATCGTCTCCGCGTCCTGCAGTTCGCTGGCGCGGATCGCCCTCGCCGCCTCCTCTCCGTCCATGATCGGCATCATGACATCCATCAGGACCGCCTGGAAATGGTAGGGTCCGCTCGACTCATAGAGGGTCACCGCCTCCTCGCCGTCCCGGGCGAGCTCCGCGTGCAGGCCCCTGGTCTCCAGGATCTTCATGACGACCTCTGCATTGAGCGTATTGTCCTCCGCGACGAGGATGTTCTTGCCATAGAGCATGCGGCCCTCGATGGTGGAACTGCGGCGGCTCTGCGTGCGGATCTGGTCGGGAGAAGCCAGGTCGTATTCGAGTGAGACGATGAAGGTCGTCCCGTGTCCCACCTTGCTGTGGCAAGTGATGGTCCCGCCCAGAAGATCGATCAGGTTCCGGCAGATATAGAGGCCCAGCCCTGTGCCGTCCCGCATGCCGCTGTCCCCGGTGCCCTCCTGCTCGAAGGGCATGAACATTTTCTGCTGGAAGGCCTCGCTGATCCCCCTGCCGGTATCCCGGATCGTGTAGGTATGGCTGGCATGTTCATCCGTGTAGAGCACGCTCGCCTCGAAATCGATCCTGCCGCCCGGCGGTGTGAATTTGATCGCATTGCCCAGAAGGTTCACGATGATCCGGGTCACATGCTCGGTATCCATCATGACCATGCGGTTTTCACAGCCGTCGATCCGGGTCTGCAAGGTAAGACTCGCGCTTTTTGCCCTCTGCTCCACGATCGAGACTGCTTCCTCGATCACGTCCCGCTCCCGCACAGCGGTGCTCACACTGACGATCTTGCCCGCATTGATCCGGCTCGTCTCGAGAACCTCGTCGATGAGGCTGGTCAGATAGTTGGTCGACGAGAGGATCTTCTCCATGTTGTCGCGAATTCCCTCTGGAAGATCTTTTTCCCGCAAAGACAACTGCGCCAGCCCCTTGATCGCCGTCAGGGGTGTCCGCATATCGTGGCTCATGTGGGAGAGGAAAGCCTCCTTCTCCTGTCCGGACTTGACTGCCGCACGCAGGGCTTTCGACATCTCCTCGATCTGCTGCTGATCCCCGATCTGCTGGGTCGTATCGATAAAGGTCAGGACCAGACCGCTGACATAGGACTTGTGCCCGCCGGCACCTGTTTCCTGGTCCACATCCGTGTATCTGTCAGCCGCCCTCGCTTTTCCGACTCTTCCTCCCGATAAGGCATGCACGTGATTTTCGGCCTTCGCGCTGCCGGTATCCCCTGGCATTCCCGTCCGGCTGTCTCCGTGGATGGCAGATCCCGCAAATCCTGCGACGTTGGCGCTTCCGCCGCTGCCGCCGGTATACTGCTTTGCATTGATCCGTTCTCCGGCAGCCGTGCTGCCGTACCCGGTCCCGTACATCGCTGTCCCGGAATCCTCAGCGCCGTCCGCCTCCATCACCTTCTTCTCCAGGGTGCGGTAGGGCGCGATGCGGACGAGATAGGTCTTGCCTGCCACAGAGGCGCAGGCGAGTTCCACCGGCTGCATGGTCTGCAGCACCTGATGACAGAGGGCTATGAGGTCCACTGTCGCAAAATGGTAGGCGATATAGCGGAGCGAGCGCCCCACGTCGTGCTCGGCGACGCTGAACTCGTCCGCGATATATTCTGTAAATTTCCGCACATTCAGCTTGCGGTCGACCATGACGATACCGACCATTGTCGTCGCAAGGAAATTGGCCATGTCATCGTTGACGGAAGCCAGCTCGCCGACCTTGGCCTGGTACTCCGAATTGACGGTATACAGTTCCTCGTTGACGGACTGCAGTTCCTCGTTGGAGCTCTGCAGCTCCTCATTGGCTGTCAGAAGCTCCTCGTTCGCCGCCTGGAGCTCGGCATTGACGGACTCCAGCTCTGTGACCGTGTGGCTGAGGTTGTCCTGGGACACATGGAGCTCCTGCTCCAGATCGGAGATGCGCTGTGCCGCCGCCGTATCGATGTTGTAGTGCTCCATATCCACGGCAGGTCCGTTCTCCCGGTCTCCTCTGAGGAAGGCGATCGCGGTCACACCGGTATCCGCGCCGATCTTGTCGCTGATCGGCTGGGCGACCAGGGAGATGTATTCCGGTTCCTCTCCGATCTTCACCGGGATCTTGTCGTAAGCGACCCGCTGTCTCCGTTCCCGCGCCTCCTTGAGGGCTTTGGACACTGCGATCCGCAGGTCCTCCCGGAGCAGGGAAAAGATATCCAGCGTGACATTTCCCACAGGGATGGTGATGAAGTCCCCGCATTTTCCATAGGAATGGCAGAGCTCATTTTTTTCATTGACAAGGACACACGCGGGCATCAGGATCTCGAGCGCCCTGGTATCCATCTCTCCGGAAGGGAAGCGGTTGTCGGAATCATAGCTGCTGTCCTTGTAGTGCGGCGGCACCAGCTGGCTCTCGATCCCCTGCAGGGAATAGGTGATATGCTCGTGGGAGGGCGTCCGCCCCGCGCTGTTGTGGACAAAGATCTTCTCATTGGGCGCGATCACACGGAATACATCATCGTAATCAATGACAGACTCCGAGCGTCCCAGGAAGAGGTAGCCGCCGTCGTTGAGCGCCATGTGGAAGATCGCGAAGAGGTTTCTCTGCAGAATATTCTGGAAATAGATCAGGAGATTGCGGCAGCTCACCAGATCCAGGCGGCCGAAGGGCGGATCCTGGAACACATTGTGCTGGGCAAACACGATCATCTTGCGGATGTCGTGGTTGACCGTATAGCGGTTTCCCTTTTTTGTAAAGAACCGGGAGAGCCTGGTGACAGAAACATCCTCCTGGATGCTGTCGCCGTACACGCCGCGGCCGGCGACGGCGATCGAATCCCCGTCCAGGTCCGTGGCAAAGATCTTGACATCCCGGCGCAGGCCCAGTTCCTCCATCGCCTCCACGAAAAGGATCGCGATGGAGTAGGCTTCCTCACCTGTGGAACATCCCGCCACCCAGACGCGGATCTGGTCAGAAGCCCGGTGGCTCTGCAGCAAATCCTTGACGACCCGCTCCTTGAGCACCTCAAAATAGTCCTGATCGCGGAAAAAGCTGGTGACACCGATCAGGACTTCCTTCGCCAGAAGCCGCACTTCCTCCGGATTGTTGGACATGTAGTTGACATACTCCCGGAGATTGCGGTTGTGGGTGACCACGATCCTGCGCTCTATACGCCGCAGGACAGTGGTCTGTTTATAATAGGAATAGTTGACATTCGTGACGTTTTTCAGGATCGAAAAGACCTGTGACATCAGGTCACCGTCCGAGAGCTGCAGCCGCTGCCCCGCATCCGCCATGGACCGCGAGATATGCGCCATCTCCCGCGCGATGCTGTCCGGGTTCAGGATCAGGTCCGCAAAGCCGGTCGCGATCGCGCTGCGCGGCATCCCGTCAAACTTCGCGCTCTCCGGCGCCTGCACGATGATCAGGCCGTTCCTCTCCTTGATCGACCGGATCCCGTTCGTGCCGTCCGAGCCCGTGCCGGACAAAATGACCGCCACCGCCCTGTTTTCATAAGCCTTTGCGAGCGAACGGAAAAAGACATCGATCGGATGATTGATATGCTGGTGGTTATATTCATGCAGATGGAGGACACCCGCCTCGATCTCCATGTTGTATTTGGGCGGAAGCATGATGACTGTATTTTTGCGCACATACATCCCGTCCTGGGCCTCCATGACCTTCATGGAAGTATATTTTGCCAGGATGTCCGCCAGAAGACTGCGGTGATCCGGAGACAGGTGCTGGATCACTACGAAAGCCATACCCGTGTCCGCGGGCAGAAACGTCAGAAACTGCTGGAGCGCCTCCAGTCCGCCTGCAGAGGATCCGATTCCAACCACACAGCCAGGCTGTTCACTCTTTTTGATCTTCTCTTTCTCCATGACTTCCTTCCCCGGGCATTTCCCCGCCCGCCGGATGAAAAAATATATATGCATGGCAGACCGCAGTGCGGTCTTTTGAAAGCGGTCTTCGGCAGAAATCGACTAAACCGCCGTTTACAGTATAGTATACTTTCTGAGAATATGTAAAAAAGCGATTATTATTTAACGCAGACAGCAGGCCGTGCCGCTACTGCACACGCCCCCTCAAGGGGTGTGTGACCCGTGCGTTCATGTGTCTGCCGCCGCGCCGGCGCGGATCGTCCGGATGATCCTGGCGACGACCTCCTCGATCTCCCCGCTCCCCTCGCGCACGATCAGGTCGGCATATTTTTCATACAGCGCGCAGCGCTCTCTGTAGAGGTCCTCAAGGGTCTGGCCCTCCCGCAGCACCACCCCGCGCTGCCGGATATTGTGCAGGCGTTTCCGGATGGTCTCATAATCCACCTGCAGATAGATCACTGCCCCGAGATCACGCAGATGCCGCATCGCCTCTTCGCCGTAGACAGCGCTCCCGCCCGTGGCGATCACGCTTCTGGACGCCTCGATCGAAGCATTGACACTGTTCTCCACCTCCAGAAATCCGTCGATCCCCTTTCCTGCGATGATCTCCGACAGACGCATGCCTTCCCGCCGCTGGATCAGCAGGTCTGAATCAATAAAATCGTATCCGATCACCTTTGCGAGGATCACGCCCACTGTGCTTTTGCCCGAAGCGGGCATCCCGATCAGGATCAGGTTATCTTTCTTTTCCAAACGACTGCCTCCCTCGAAAATGCAGAAGCAGCCAGCCTCCTGCCGAGACTGGCTGCCTGTCCGGGATCCTCTGCCCGCCTGTGCGGACAGCTCCTCTCCCGGATCAATGAACAGAAATAAGGGCCTGTTCCTTACCTTACAGGTCCTGAAGCCGGAACGGCACAGATCACAGCAGCGCCTTTACGCAGGCCTCGACATCCGCCATATCCGCGGTCGGCTCAAAGCGGGCGGCCACATTTCCCTCTCTGTCAATGATAAACTTCGTAAAGTTCCACTTGATATCAGGCTTTTTATCCCAGTTCGGATCCGCCTTGGAGAACATCTCCTCCAGAAGCGCCTTCAGGGGATGTTCATTGAATCCTTCAAAGCCCTTCTGCGCCTTCAGGAAGGTGTAGAGCGGAAGCTCATTCTCCCCGTTCACATCCGCCTTCTTCATCTGCGGGAACGTGGTGTTGTAGTGGATCGTGCAGAACTCATGGATCTCGTCATCCGAGCCGGGGGCCTGGCCGCCGAACTGGTTGCAGGGGATATCCAGGATCTCCAGGCCCTGGTCGTGATAATCCCTGTACATCTGCTCGATCGGGGCATACTGCGGAGTAAATCCGCATCCGGTCGCCGTATTCACGATCATAATGACCTTTCCCTTGTAATCCGCGAGATTCAGCTCTCCGCCTTTTCCTGTCTTCACTGTGAAATCATAGATCATACTTTTTCCTCCATTTTCAGTGCCGGTGCTGCTTAGCGCCCGAAATTGAGTCTGCAGCCTGCCTCTTCGGCAGGTCCTTTATCCATATATTCAGTATATTCGATAAGGAACCGCTCTACAAGTATAAACATCCCTCCGCATGGTGCAATATTACAGTTCAGTCCTACCTGAAGCCTCGAGGTGTTTTTCGCGGTTTTTTCGCGAAAAACCCGAGTGGAACGGCGCGCGGCGCACGAAAATTCCCCGGAAGCTGCTGTTTATGTCCTGCCGGAAGCAAGGGTCGGGACCGGGGCGGTTTCACACACTCCTATAGAACGTGCAATCCCCTGCAACTCGTGGTATACTGGGATGCATGGTGTATCTTCGCAGACAGGCCCTTTCCCGCCTGCAGTCCGCGATCACCCCGTATCAAAGTTTTCACAGGAGAATACAATGATTTCCTTTAATGTCCCTCCCTTCATCGGAACGGAACTCGATTATGTAAAACAGGCCATCGATGCCCACAAGATCTGCGGCGACGGCCAGTTCACCAAAAAATGTCACGCCTTCCTGGAGGACCGCTTCGGAGCCCAGAAGGCGCTGCTGACGACGAGCGGCACGACCGCACTGGAGATGGCGACGCTCCTGTGCGGGCTCAAGGAGGGCGATGAAGTCATCGTCCCCAGCTTCACCTTTTCCAGCACTGCCACTGCCATCGTCCTGACGAAAGCCACCCCTGTCTTTGTCGATATCCGCCCGGATACGATGAATCTGGATGAGACAAAGATCGAAGACGCGATCACCGACAGGACCCGCGCGATCATGGCGGTACACTATGCCGGTGTGGCCTGCGAGATGGATACGATCCTGGACATCGCAAAAAGGCACGGTCTGAAGGTCATCGAAGATGCCGCCCAGGGCGTCATGTCCACTTACAAGGGACGGGCACTCGGCACGATCGGTGATTTCGGCTGCTATTCCTTCCACGAGACCAAAAACTATTCCATGGGGGAGGGAGGCGCGCTCATCATCCGCAACCCGGAGGACAACGATAAAGCCGAGATCCTGCGCGAAAAGGGCACGAACCGCGCCCGCTTTTTCCGCGGTCAGGTGGACAAATACACCTGGGTGGATTACGGCTCCAGCTATCTTCCCAGCGACATGAACGCCGCCTATCTCTGGGCCCAGCTCCAGGAGGCGGACCGGATCAACGAAAACCGCCTGGCTGTCTGGAACACATACGCGGAGGCTTTCGCCCCGCTCGCGGCTGCCGGCCGCATCGAAGTCCCCACGATCCCGGCGGGCTGCGTCCACAACGCCCACATGTACTACCTGAAGCTCCGGGACCTCGAGGACCGCACTGCTTTTATTGACTACCTGAAGGCAAGGGGCATCGTCGCGGTCTTCCACTACGTCCCTCTCCACTCCTCTCCCGCCGGCCTGCGCTTCGGCCGTTTCCACGGAGAGGACCGCTATACCACCAGCGAGAGCGACCGGCTCGTGCGCCTGCCGCTGTATTACGGGCTCACACAGGAGGACCAGGCCTGTGTCATCCGGACTGCGCTGGAATACCTGCAGCAGAACTGACCGGGTCCGGGCCTTTCATCAGTCAACCGGGAAGAGATCCGGTTCAGACTTTTTCATCAGTCAGCCGGGAAGAGATCCGGTTCAGGTTCCGTTGAAACGAAGCAGTTAAAAAGAGAATCCAAATGGAAAAGAAAACCATCAGTTTATCATCCCCTGCTACGCCAGTGAAGGCTCTGTCGGCCTCGTCATCGATGAGATCCGCGAAGTCGTGGCACAAAAGCCGGATTTTGACTACCAGATCGTGGCGGTCAACGACTGTTCGCCCGACAAGGTGCTGGAGGTCCTGCGCGGGATCGCGGCCCAGGATCCGAAGGTCGGCGTCATAGACCTGGCAAAGAACGGCGGACGGCACAACGCACTGATGTGCGGCTGCCACTATGCCGCCGGCGACTACATCGTCTTTATCGACGATGACCAGCAGTGCCCGGCCGACCGGCTGTGGGACCTGCTCGATCCGCTGCTTAACGGTGACTACGATGTCTCCATCGCGCGCTACCGCAAAAAGACGCAGTCCCGGTTCAAAAACTTCGGCTCCGCCGTCAACGACCGGGTCGCCACCTGGCTCCTCGGCAAGGATCCCGCCCTCAAGTTTTCCAACTTCTCGGTGATGAAGAAATTTGTCAAGGACGAGGTCATCAAGTACACCAACCCCTACCCCTATCTGTCCGGGCTGATGCTGCGCGCGACAAAGCGTGTCATCAACGTGGATATGGAAGAACGCGTGCGCACCATCGGGGTCGGCCACTACAGTTTCCGCAAATCCTTCGCCCTCTGGATGAACAGCTTTACCGCCTTCTCCGTCAAGCCCCTGCGGCTTGCGACCGGCATCGGCGTCCTCTGGGCCGTCCTCGGCGTCCTCATGGGGCTTCGGACTGTCATCCGCAGACTCCTGAACCCCGCCATACCCCTGGGCTACAGCTCCACGATGGCCGTCCTGCTGTTCTCCACCGGCATGATCATGTTCATGCTGGGACTCATCGGGGAATATATAGGCAGGATCTATATCTCACTGAACAATTCACCGCAGTTTGTCGTCCGCGATACGATCAATCTGCCGGATAACCGGTAAGGCCGGTTCGGTGACAAAGGGGACGGTTCTTTTTGTCACCCCGCTGAACAAAAACAGAGCCTAAGCGCAGGAGCTGCACTCCTGCTGAGCAAAATTATGAAAAGGAAAAAACTTCTTATCATCGGCGCAGGTGATTTTCAGCTTCCGCTGGTACAGGAAGCGGCAAAGACCTGTGATGTCGTCCTCGCCGCTCCGGTCATCTCCTCTGCCTTTGATCCATACATCTGTGACCGTCTCCTCTGCGATGTCCGCGACGAAGAACAGATCCTGGCCTTCGCACAGGCGCAGCAGATCGACGGCGTCATCACTGACCAGACCGATATCGCAGTCCGTTCCGTTGCTTTCGTCGCGGAAAAAATGGGACTGCCGGGTATAGGGACCGATGCCGGTCTTCTTTTTACCGACAAGAGCCGTATGCGGGCCCGCATGAAGGAACTCGGCATCCGCCAGCTGGAAAACCGCACGGTCTCCTCCCTGGAGGAGGCTCTTGCCTTCTACCGGGAGCTGGGCGCGAAAAAACCGGCTTCCCCGGCAGCGCAGTCCGCAGGCTCCTCTCCGGTTCCTGTCCGTGTCATCATCAAACCCCTGGATACGCAGGGAAGCCGCGGCGTGCAGGTCTGCGCCTGCGAGGAGGAACTCCGGGAAAAATATCCGGAAGCCGCGCACTGGTCTTCCAATCACCGGGACGTCATCATCGAGCAGTTCGCCACCGGGCGGGAATTTGTCGTGGAATCTCTTGTTCTGAACTACGAGTATCGCAATCTCTGCATCGGTGATACCCTCTATTTCGATATTCCCGACGCCTTCGCCGCTAAAAGCCGGATCTTTCCGACCACAGCGGATGCTGCGCTGTGCAGCAAGGTCCTCGCCCTGGATGAAAAGATCATCCGCGGCTTCGGCCTGCGCCAGGGCATCACACACAGCGAGTATATTATGGAGGGAGGCGAGGTCTATCTGATCGAGACCGCTGCCCGCGGCGGCGGTGTCTTCATCTCCTCCGACCTCATCCGCCTGTCCAGCGGCCTTCACACAGAGCAGTTTCTGATCAACATCGCTCTGGGACAGCAGAAGGAGCTTCCCCGGATCCTGCCGCAGCAGCAGTACTGCGGCTACATGGCCTTCTACCTCCCGGTCGGACGTGTCGTCCGCGCCGACGGGATCGACGCGGTCAAGGCCCTTTCCTTCGTCCACCACACACAGCTGGACAAACTCCACACCGGTATGGAAAACCGGGAGGGCGCTACGGACAAGACCTCCCGCCTCGCCATCATTGTGTCCGGGGAAACCCGCGCCTCCCTTATGGAGCATATGTCCACAGTCCGCGCCACCCTGCAGATCGAGATCCAAGCCCCGGACGGAACCATCCTGGGACCGATCTGGGAGTAATTTCGGGAGTAAACACCTATGTTGAACCACTTTCTCGACAAACGACGCAATGTCTTCCTGCTCGCCGCCTTCGCGATTTTCATGGAGAGTCTGACCTCTCCCTGCCTGAAGATCGGCTCCCAGCGCTACGAGACATTCTCCGCCGGGTATTTTTTCTGGTTCGGGCTTGCTGTAGCGATTCTTGCCATCTATGCGGTCTGCTGGCAGCTCATCCTGGAGCGCCTCCCGCTGACCACCGCCTACCTCCGTCGCGGATTCAGCTACATCCTGCTCTTCGTCTGGTCCGCCCTGCTCTTTCATGAAACCATCACGCCCAAACAGATTCTGGGGATCGCGGTCATCTCCCTGGGCATGGTGATCAGCGTCTCTGACGAACACGGAAAAAAGCCGGAGCAAAAACCGGAAGAAACATGATCGCTGCGGCCGGCTCCCTACAGTATCCGGCCCCCATCATTTAAGAGCTGCTGCGCAATACTCTTTACAGAGAATTCTGCCACAGTTTTTGCACAGTGGCTGACCGCCAGCGAAGTAAAAGGATCCGCCTATGAATACAAGCTTACTCACCCCGCAGGTCTGCTATGCAGCCGCAATTGCGGGCGCCTTTATCACCGCCCTGAGCCAGATTCTGCTCAAGACACAGGCAAACACGACAGGGAAAAAGGGGTTTTTCAGTAAATTTCTGAACATCCGCGTCATCGCAGCCTACGGTCTTTTGTTCCTGACGCTCGCCATCAACCAGATCGCCCTGCGCTATGTGCCGCTCTCCGTCATGCCCTGTATCACCGCCACAAGCTTTATCTGGGTCTTTCTCATGGGTGCGCTTTTGCTGAAAGAGAAGGTATCCCCCCGCAAAATTCTTGGAGTCATCGTCATTCTCGCCGGTGTCATCATCTCCCGGCTCTAGGGTAGGGGCTCCGGGGGCATCGATCCCGGAGGCCTTCTGCCGGAAGACAGCCCCGGCTGTCTCGAGATGGTTTGGAGAATCATGTGATCAAGGATGAAAAAAGAATAAGCAGTAAAAACCCCCGCGGGAGACACATGGTCTCCTGCGGGGGTTCCCTTTGCGTTTAAAGTCCTGAACAGCGCTTCCGATTTTTCGTCTTCATTCTCATTTTCAGTTTACCGAAAGATCATGCGAACGAATCCTGTCTGCTGTCCCCCGGAAAGGCTGTTCCTCATGCCTGCATCAATACACGATCACGCGGCTGCCCTTGGGTGTCACCTGATGGATGAACTTCGCATCCTCGAGGCGCAGGCGGATGCAGCTGTTGGACTTGCTCTTTCCAAGGGATGCATCCTTGGGTCTGCTGGTATAGGGATTTCTGCATCCCAGCCTGTACAGGATGGAATGGAAGTAATTCCCGGCAGTGATCCTGGTCGTATAAAAGACCGTGGAGGAGGAGAAGTCCTTGTAGCCGTATGCACGGGAGCTCTTGTGGTCGAGCTTATAATTCCCGGAAGGAGACGGTGTGGAGGACTTTCCGATCGTGCAGGGCAGATTCCTCTTTATATTGATCCAGTTGCCCCTGGATCCCTGATAGATGTTGACCTTGTGCTCACTCTTGTGCACAAGGATCAGATAGCGGGTGCTGCTGCTGTAGCCCTGTGCCTTCTTATCCATCCCGGAGAGATCGGTAAAAGCACCGGTTGCCCCGACCCTGCGGCCGTCTATGGTCTTATTTGTCGCGATCGTTCCGTCCGCCTGCACATAGTACATGGCGTTGCCGACATAGAACCAGCCCTTTGCGCGGCGCTGTTTTCCCGTGGACGGATCGAAATAGTAGAGCTTTTTGCTCAGCGTCACGAAGCCGGTCGCCATGGCGCCCTTCCTGGCGGGACTGAGGTAGTAGTAATCATTTCCGATCTTGCGGTAGCCGGTCAGGACCTGGCCCACGCCGATCCCCTTCGGACCGGAGTTTACGCTGCCGTAGTATTTGTTTCCGTTGATCGTGAACCATTTGCAGCACAGGTTGCCCTTGGCACTGAAACCGTACAGCTTTCCATCGATCTTACGGATGCTGCTCTTATAATATACACCGTTGACGTAATACTTATAATATTTTCCCTCTTTGACCCAGCCGTTCTTTTTGGCCGCCTGTGTCGTGAGAGTCCCGGATGCCGTAACGGCACTTCCGGCTGCAGCCGCCGCTTCCGCAGTAACTGCCCCGGCCATGACAGGGGTACAGGAAAGGATCACGATCATGTCAGCTGCCAGCAGCGCTGTGATTTTTTTCTTCATATAGTAGTTCTCCCGTTGAGTTAGTTCTCCCGTTGTGGTCGTGTTAAATAATCCATCGCAACATCAGAATGCTCCGGCCGGACGATACCGGATGAGCCAGTCAGACAATGTCCTGTTTATTACCAGATGATGACACGGGTGCCGACCTTCATGTTGTCCCAGAGATATTTGGCATTTTCCAGACTCAGGCGGATGCATGCGTTCGACTTGTTCTTGCCAAGTGTCGCATCCTTGGGTGTCGCTTTGTAGGGATTGGTGGTGCCGAGCCTGTAGATGACGGAATGGAAGAAATTGCCCGCATTATAGAAGTAGGCATAGAAAGCGGTCGAGCTGGAGAAGTCCTTGCGGCCGTAAGGGCCGAATCTGGTGGTCTTGATCTTCAGCTTGTAGCTGCCGCTCTTTGTGGGGGTTGAGGACTTGCCGATCGTGCAGAGCATGTTCCTGCGGATATTGATCCAGCTTCCCTTGGACCCCTGGTAAATGTTCACATAGTGCCTGGACTTGTCGACCAGGATCAGATTGCGGGTATTGCTGCTGTAGCTCTGCGCCTTCTTGTCATACCCGTAGGGGTCGACGACCGCGCCGTTGGCACCGATCCTGATCCCTTCAATGGTCGTGCTGGTTGCGATCGTACCGTCCGCCAGCACATAGTACATGGCGCCGTTGACATAGAACCAGCCTGTTGTACGGCGCTGTTTTCCGGTAGAAGCATTAAAATATCTCAGCTTATTGTTGACCCGGATGAAGCCGGTCGACCTTGCGCCCTTTTTCGCGGGATTCAGATAATAATAATCATTTCCGATCTTGCGGTAGCCGGTCAGGACCTGGCCCACGCCAATACCCTTGGCACCCTGCTTTACGCTGCCGTAATAAGTCAGTCCGTTGATCGTGAACCAGCCGCAGCACAGATTTCCCTTCGCGCTGAAGCCGAAGAGCTTATTGTCGATCTTATAGACGCCGTTCTTATAGTAGTTTCCGTTTACATAGTACCTGTAGTACTTTCCGACCTTGAACCAGCCGTTCCTTACAGCCTTCGTGGTCACGGTCTTTGTGGTCGCCGCTGCCGCATCCGCGCCTGCCGGCACAGTGCCTGCCATGACAGGCATGCATGAAAGGATCATGATTACGACAAACAGCATCGCAAGTTTTCTCTTCATAGGTCTCTCCTCCTCACTTTGAATTTCCCATGGAATAGTCTTGCCTGGCGGGCTCTTCAGGGTATTCTTCTACGATCTGCCCGCCGTGCTGTCGATATGGTCTTGCAAAAGAGCCAATGCAGACCGGGATGTTTTTCCCGGCAAAGATCGGGTCCACCTGCAATCCCTGCATAAGAGTGTACAGAAATGAGAATTTTAAGTGTGCTAATTATAATATCATGAAAAATATATAATTGCCACACAAACTTTCAAATAACTCTTTACGCTTTACGCTTTATTACAGCCTGCGCTTTATTACAGCCTGGAGGCCTGCAGAAGCTTTTCACGCAGCTGGCTCTCGATGCCTGCGAGCTCGGCCTCCGCCTCCTGGCGCTTCTGTTTTCCGTCCGTCTGGATCTGAAGGACCTCGTCCATGGTGGAGATCAGCATCTCATTGGTGTGCCGGAGAGTCTCGATGTCCACGATGCCGCGCTCGGACTCCTTCGCCGCCTCGATCGTCGCCATCTTGAGAGCGTCCGCGTTCTTCTTGAGCAGTTCATTGGTCATGTCCGTGACCTCGCGCTGTGCCCTGGCCGCCTTATTGGCGTGCTCGACGCCGATCGCGATGACCATCTGGCTCTTCCAGAGCGGGATCGTATTGACGATCGTGGACTGGATCTTTTCTGCCATGACGGAGTCCGAAGACTGGATCATGCGGATCTGCGGCCCTGTCTGCATCGCTACGGTCCTGGTGAGCTGCAGGTCATGAAGCTTTTTCTCGAAGCGGTCGCACATCTCCGCATAGTCCTTCGCCGCCTGGGCATCCTCCGGAAGGCCGGTACGCTGCGCCTTCTGCTGGAGTTCCACGAGGTCTTTCTCCCGCGCCTCCTTCAGCTTCTTCTTGCCCGCGAGGATATACATGGATAATTCTTTGTAATAGCCGAGATTCAGCTCATACATCCGGTCCAGCAGATCGATATCCTTCATCAGGGTGATCTGATGCTTTTCCAGTTCCTTGGAGATGGCTACCACATTGGTCTCGACCTTGCTGTATTTGGTCTTCATCTCCTGTATCCTGTTGGAGCTCTTTTTGAAAAAGCCGGCGATTCCCTTCTTCTCCTCGTCGACTTCAAAGTTTTTAAGCTCGGTCACCAGAGAGGTGATCATGCTTCCCACTTCCCCCAGGTCCTTGGTCCTGACGCTGTCGAGAGTCTTCTCGGAGAAATCCGCCATTTTTTTCTGGGTACCGACGCCGTAGGTCATGACCGCCTGCGTATTTGTGATGTCGATCTGCTTCACGAAGGCGTCCACCATCTTGATCTCTTCGGGGCTGAGCACTGCCTCCTCGGGTTCCGCCTGCGGCACGGCAGCGGCTTCGGGGGCAGGGGCCGCCTGTACGGCTGCGGCTGCGGGTTCCGGCTCGCCGAAAGACAGGGACGGAGCTGCGGGGGCCGCCAGGTCTGCAAAAGGATCCGCCTGTGCGGGAGCTGCTGCCGCAGCCGCTGTGCCTGTACCCTCTGCGGGTGCTCCCATTGTTTCCTCGGTTCTGATTTCATCTGCCATAAGGTCCTCCCTTCCCGTGTTAACTCCTGTATGCAAGACTCGCTTGTCTGTAAAATATGACAAAGGCTAAAATATGACAAAGGTTAAAATATGACAAAGACGCCATCGGGGACACTCTGGCCCTATATCACCGGGTGTGACAAAGGCAGTCCCCGTCACACTCATTCTCCGAATTTCAGCCGGATCCCCTCTTCCTCCGGCGCTTTTGCCTTTTCTGCTTCCGGTGCGGCGGCATCCTGTGCAAAGGTGCCTGCCGCGGCGGCTGTCCCAAACTGCAGGCCGCCCGCCGGTTCCGCCAACCCCTCTGTAAAGCCGTCGGTGAACGCCTGCTGCGCGGCTCCTTCCGCCGTTCCCGCTGCAGCCGTTCCCGCTGCAGCCGCTTCCGGCACAGCGCCGGCTTCCTGCACAGCGGATCCGGCTGTCCCTGCTGCAGCGAAGCCTTCCCGGGCCTTCCCTCTGCCCGCCTCCCGCAGCCGGTCCCCGGTGAGACCATCCTGCGCCATCATTGTCTTCATGACGGAAATGTCCGAGGAGATATCCCAGGCCATATCCTGGAAGAGGCTGTCCAGCAGTCTTTCAAACGCTTCGTTGATCGTCCCGAGCGCCTCGCGGATCTCTCTCTTTGTGGAGAGGATATTCTCCCCTTTGACCGGCTGATCGTCCAACTCCCTGTAGGCCTGAAGGAGCTTCATCGTCGTCGGCAGATAGTAGACCATCAGCCTTCGCAGATTCGGGGCACTGGACGGATCCTTGCGGATCTGCTCGATGATGCGCTTCATGGTGATCTCCAGCTGGGCAAGTTCCTCCGAGATGTCCTCGTCAGCGATCGCCCGGTTGAAATCCCGGATGCGGCCCATATAGAGGAGCCCCTCCTCGACGATCTTTCTCGCTTCCGCGGGGAGCTTTGCGTCCTCCGGCAGCGGTTTGAGGTCCTGATCCGCCCCTTCGAAAGCATCCGGACCGCCGGATCCCGCAGCAGCGCCTCCATAAAGGCCGTCCTGCCGGCGGGCACGCTCCGCCATTTTTTCCTTCTCCTCTTCCACCTGCCTGGCCTGGCGCTCGCGTTCCAGCTGCAGATATTCATTGTAAAGCTGTTCGGAAAGCATGAGTGTCGTCTTCTGACGGTCAAACCAGGCGGCTGGAAGCATATCCTCCTCGATCATTTTTTCCAGATTTGCCAGCACCTTCTCGCGGCTCTCCCCGACAGCCCGCGCAAGCCGGCTGATCTCCAGATATTCCGCAGTTCCCGCGACCTTCCCGTATGCATAATATTCCCGGACCAGCTTTTTTCGCTCCTGCCCGCTTTTGATCAGGACGCCTCCCAGGACCGCGAGGCCCAGGGTAACGATCAGAGGAAAAAGTACCAGGGCGCCGAATCCGCCTCCGCCTAATCCGGAGAGGATCCCGGCCACCAGACCGCCCGCCAGCGTCTGCATCAGACTGCAGGCGGCCATCACCAGACAGGCGATTCCTCCGATGATCTTCCCGGTTCCGCTCCCGCGGCTCACTTTTCGCTGCAGAAAAGGCGACACCTTGCTGGTAAACACCGTATGATGCCGCGCGCCTGAGGCCCGCCGCATATATTCCTCGGTCACATTGCCTGAAGCCCGGCCCGCATGCCCGTAGGTGCGCCCGCCGCCCGGGCTGCC
>JAFWDM010000046.1 GCA_017513005.1 Lachnospiraceae bacterium | reverse complement strand
TCTTCACCCATAAAGTACAGGGTATTGTCAAAATCACAGGCCACTGCCTTTCCCGCGGAAGGACCCGCAGCCTTAGCTGCTGTTTTTTCTTTTTCTGCCATATGCTGTTCCATTTCATGACAAGGGAGCACTCGACTGTCTCCCGGAAACGCTCCGGCTATAAAGAACCGGCGTCTGTTTTCAGTAATCCACTTTCATCAGGCACAGCCCCTTTGCGGGCGCGGTCGGGCCTGCCGTTTTCCTGTCCTTCATTTCAATGATCCGCGCGATCCGGTCCGGTTCGATCTCCCCGAAGCCGGCCTGCAGCAGGGTCCCCACCATGATGCGCACCATATGCTGCAAAAACCCGTTTCCGTGAAAATAAAAACGGATATAGGAACCGCTCTCCTCGATCCGGATCACATCGACGACCCGCACAGTCGATTTTTTCATCCTGGTATTCCCGCAGAAGCTCCGAAAGTCGTGCATACCGGTCAGGTACTCCGCGGCGTCCCGCATGCGTTCTACGTCCGGCGCCCGATCCAGTACATAGACATATTTTCTGTCAAAGACAGGCTTTGCATCCCCGTACCAGCAGGTGTACCGGTAGGTCTTTCCCCGGGCCTTGAACCGGCTGTGGAAGCGGTCCGCACAGACCTTTACATCATTGACACTGATGTCCTCCGGCAGGTAGCGGTTCATATAGCGTCGGATCTCCTGCTCGTCCAGCTCCGTGTCGAGCAGGACATTGCAGGTCATGGCCCTGGCATGGACGCCGGCGTCCGTGCGCCCCGCCCCGATGACCGTCACAGGCCGGTCGGGACCTGCCCCGGTCATTCTCGTCAGCACAGCCTCCAGCCGGCCCTGTATGGTCATATCTGTCTCCTGCTGGTGTTCCCAGCCGAAATATCTGGTCCCGTCATAACTGACCACCAGCTTGAAGTTTCTGATCATGTGTACCTCACCGGTCCTCTATCCATTGTGTCCGCAGTTTCCGGCAGCCGGTTTATCTACGCCTGCTGCTCTGCTCTTATTTCATCCCTGTGGTCCCGGATCAGCCCGGCCAGTGCGTCGGCGTTCCGTTCCCTCTCCAGGATCATGACTCGGAAGGTATCCCTGAACAGCAGCCGGATCGATGGCTTCTCCACGGCGTATTTGACGAGCCACCTGTCCGTGGAATCAAGGGATTTTGCCCGGATCACTGCTTTGATCTCCCGGTAAGGCAGATACAGCCATCCGAATTTGTCGGGAAAATAGACTGCTTCCTCCCCTGCTTTGAACTGTTCTACGGTCAGCGCGCTTCTCAGATCCGTCCCGGGATCATCGATCACGGCGTCTGGGAGCAAAGGATTGATGCGAAAAAATGCCATACTCATCTTCCTTTCACAACTCTTTTTCGATCGGCAGGAGCCCTGTATCATACGGACCCCGCCGGTCGAAACATTTCGTACTCTGTCTTTTTTATCCTTCGTATCTGTCAGCACCCCGCAGCGCCTTTGTCAGCCCCGGATTGCAGGCGGCTTCTACAGAGCCGTCTCCGGGATCTCCGGTTTGAACCGCCCCGAAAAACCGATATGTTTTATGCTTTTTACCGTAAAGCGGTTCGGAGGTGAGGACATTAACATTAAGTTTATTACGCGCAGACCATTTTGTCTATCCGTTTCCCGCAACACGATCTGCGAGCTATCCCGCAGCGCGATCCGGACCGGGCTATAGCTGGTTACCGGCCGCAGTAAAGACAGGTTCGAAACTCGACGTGTTTTTGTGCGCACAACCCCATAAACTGCGGTATAATGAAAAAGAGATGACTTTCTGTACATGGATGCGGAAATGCCGCACACGACCTGAAGATAAGGAGGAAACTGTATGAACACAAGGATCAGACGCTTGCTTTGCTGTTTACTTGCTGCCGTGCTGTCTGCAGGAATCCTGTCCCTCACCAGCGCAGAAGCGGCACTGGCAAAACCTGGAAACTGCCGGTTTGAAAAGTGGTCCAACAGCCACTTCACATCCTGCCAGATTGCCTGGGACGCTGTCCCCGGGGCTGCCGACTATATCCTGCGGGTATCCTATACGGACGGCAGCCATTCCAAAGACTACACCACCCCGGCGACTTCCTACACGATCAAGGGACTCGCTGACAACCATGTATATGTCGCCAGGGTCCAGGCCCGGTCCTACGACCCTGCAACAGGCAAGGCGACGACCGGCAGTTTCTCGAATTACGCCTATATCACCCCCTGCCCGACCGAGGTTTCCCTGACCATCTCCAACAAGAGCAGGATCTCTTCGAAGATCAAGTGGAACCCCATCTACGGCAGCAGCGGCTATAATGTATTTCTTTCGACAAATCCGTCAGGAAAGTGGTACTGGGATCAGTCTACGGCAGTGAATGCCACCGCCACTTCCGCCACCATCAAAAAATTCCGGGGGAAGAAACTGGAGAAATACAAGACCTATTATGTGCGCCTTGTGACAAGAAGAAAACGGAACGGTGTTTTCTGCACAGTTCCGATTCCCTCCTCTTCCTATTATAATTTCGGATTTGTCATGGCCCAGATCCGCTGAAGCGGATGATGGCAGCCGGACTGCCTGTCTGCCGGCTTTCACGCCTGTCTGCCTGCAGCCGTGGTCTGAAACAGATCTGCGGTCTTTAGTCCATCAGGCGCAGCACTTCATCGCGCAGGGCATCCCGCCTCTCGCGCAGAAGAAGCAGCTTGTTGTAACGAAAATACGAATCATTTCCATGTTCATTCAGGAAGCGCAGGCTGTAATAGCCTGACGAGAGCTCTGTCAAAAAGAGCACCATCTCCTGTCCCTCCCCGTAGACGCGGGACAGAAAACGGAAAACATTTGTGAGGGAGCGGTCTGCTGTGCGGACCGCTTCCTGTCGTTTTTCCTCCCTGGCAGAAAACCAGGACCGGATCACGTCATACTGGTCTTTTGCTGTCATCCCGGATCGTTCAGCCAGACGACCGCGAAGTTCCTTTTCCAGGCCGTCCAGGGCCAGAAAAGCCGTCCTCTGCACCCGTTCCCGGTCCCGGGGAACGGGAAGGCCGGCGTCTATTTTCCTCTGCAGGCTGGCGCGGAGGCTTTCACTGCGGGCATGGACGAGGCCGGCGGCAGACCACCCCTCCGGTCCGGCAGCAGCAAAGTCTCTCCCGGCAGCCGGTCCCTCCGCACGCGCAGCCGGATCTTCAGCCCCTGCCCCGGCAGCTGTTTTCAGGGAGGCGCGCACCTGCCCCAATTCCCGCAAAAGCAGTTCCTGGACTTCCTTTTCCCGGGCGCACCCGGAAAAAAGCTGCCCCAGTCCGTCGGTCAAAAGGCTGATCAGGCTGAGCTTCTCATCAAAGGGTGCCTCCCGCATCTTCCGGATCCGGACTGCATCCAGGCAGACCGGTTCCCTGCCATCCGACACCCTGTCCGGATCCGCCGCTCTTTTCACATTCGATCCTTCCTCTGTGTCTGTCACACTCCCGGCGCCATTTTGCCCGTCGGCATAGTCCTCGAAGACAAACCTTCCGGCGAGGATGTCCGGCACGCGATAGATGTCCCTGTATTTCCGATACAGATCGTAGTAGGCGGCAAAACTGCGGGCCACCTCCGGATCCTGCAGGAACTGCACCGCGAGCTGTTCGTCTACCGGCAGAGCATTCTTTTCATAGACCTGCATAGTCCGGGACAGGTCCTCCCAGCCGCGGGCCGTGACAAAGCGCCGTCCCTCCACCTCCGTGCGGATCGAATAAAAATGGTTGGGACGGATCCCCAGATAGGCCATGACGGCTCCGTGCAGCCCGGCTCTGGAGGCATATTCCTTGAAGGCGGCAAAATCCTCCTCGATATCGATGCGGCGCAGCCGGTCGAGCGTGACGATGTCGAATTCACGGACAGACTTATTGTACTGCGGGGGGTTCCCGGCTGTGACAATGAGAAAGCCGTCCGGCACGCGGTGGGAGCCAAAGGTCTTGTACTGCAGAAACTGCAGCATCGTGGGCGCCAGGGTCTCGGAGACGCAGTTGATCTCATCCAGAAAGAGGATCCCCTCCCGGATGCCGGTCGCCTCGATCTGGTCGTACACAGCCGCGATGATCTCACTCATGGTGTACTCCGTGACCGAATACTCCCTGTCCCCGTATTTTTTCCGCGAGATAAAGGGAAGGCCGATCGCGCTCTGCCTGGTGTGGTGGGTGATCGTATAGGAGACCAGCCCGATCCCGCACTCCTCGGCGACCTGTTCCATGATCGCCGTCTTGCCGATGCCGGGAGGCCCCATCAGGAGGATCGGGCGCTGCCGCTCCGGCGGGATCGTATAAGCCCCCGTCTCGTCCTTGTCGAGATAGGCCTTTACCGTGTGCATAATGGACTCTTTTGCTTCCTGAATATTCATAAACTGTTCCTCATCTGTCTGCTGTTCTCAAGCTGTCTGCTCTGAAAGATCACCACATATCGCGGCGGGAATCAGGCCCTGGCTGCCCGGGTCTTTGTCGTACAGGCGCATCCCGGTGAGGGTCCAGATACAGCCGGACCGCCCAGTCAGGCACCTTCGTGTCGTCCAGTTCTTCGTCATTGAAAAAGACGAAGGCAGTGTCGTAATCCGTGGGTTTTTCCGGGTATATCCCCATCCCGTCGGTGAAGTACATCAGGCCTTCGAGGTTCTGCAGCTCCCCGGCCTTTCTTTTTTCCTCCACGTAGGTGAAAACAGGCCGGAAATCCGTACCGAAACCTCCTTTGACATGAAAGGCGTCCGCGTACTTCTCAAGCTCCTGCGGATCATGCACGACGATCTCCGCCTGCACATGCTCATCGCACTCGATGATATGGACTTCGCTCCTGTAAAAAAACTGACCGATGTTTCGCAGAACGGCAGCGGTCTCGTTCAAAAAGCGCTGAACCAGGACGTCCTGGCAGGAGGCGGAGGTATCGATCGCGATCACGAGCGTCCGTATGCGGTTCATTTCGCGGTACTCGTTCTCCTCGATGAGGGGCATGTTCCCGTAGACCTCAAGTCCGTAGTTATAAAACCCGTAGTCAAAGGAATCCGGATCTATGGTCGTCACCTCGCGCAGGATCGCGAATCTGCGCAAAAATTCCCGGTAGTCCGTGCGGCGCCAGTTGGAGATCTGCAGGATCCGGTCCAGAGAGCCCCTCTCCCGGGAGGCTTCTTTTCCGGAGACAGCGATGTCCGCCTCCATGCGCTTTGCCGTCTCCTCCCATCCACTCTCCAGGTCTCTGCGTTTTTTCAGCCTCCGCAGACGTTTTGCATTTTCCCAGTCGTTTCCCGGCGGGGAATCATCCCGACGGTCCGGGGACCGCCTGCCGTCCGGAGGCTTTTGACCCTGCCGCCGGTCTTTCTGCTCCTTCTGCGGGTCTCCTGCTTTCTTCCTGCCGCCCTGCTGCTTTCCTTCCCTTTGTCCGGGATCCGGTTTTTCCTTCTTTACCGGATCGCCATCCGGTTTTTCCCCCGGATCCTCGTCCCCCGGTTTCTCTGCTGCCGGATCACTCTGTTTCCGGTCTCTTTCCTCCGGATCCTCTTCTTCCCGGTCTTTTGCCTGCGGCTCCTCTTCCCGCTCCTCCGGCCATGGCGCTTCATTTTCCGGGTCCTCTTTTTCCGGATCCCTTTTTCCCGGTTCGTCTTCCTCCGGGTCCTCTTCCTCCATCCGCTCCCAGAAGCTGTGGTCACAGAGCGCGAAGGCAGCCCGCAGCTGCAGCTCCTCCAGATAGTTTCTCTTCCGCTCCAGGAAGTACTGGTAGATCCGCTCCGCTGTGAGAACATGCAGATCCTCAAGGAGCCGGTCGTACACGCGCTGGCGGTATTCCGACGTGAGCTCCGCTACGGCTCCGTACTCCATGGAATCCAGGATGGATCCGACGCTGATATCACAGGCCAGGTCCCAGAGCTCCCGGTCCGCCTTCTCCCTCGCCGTGAACATATGGCGGAACACGCAGTGCAGCAGCATGTGCAGGTAGGTGCGGTTCAAAAGGCGCGGTCTGTCCACATACAGGCTAAAGAGATAATTCGGATTGAAGCGGATATAGGCTGCATCAGTGCCGACACTGGTCGTGGAAAGATCCATGATAAACCCCAGACTGTGGAGGGCCGGACCCAGAAACCGCATGGAGAGATAGAGTTCCGTCCTCGATGTATCCAGTATTCTTTTGCCCATCTCGTCGAGTTCGACTCTGTTTCCCATCTTCCAAATACCTCTATAGGACACCCGGATCCGCCTCTGTCCTCGGGCGGCGGATCATTTTTCACCAGTCATCCAGAGAGAAAGTGCCTGAATCAACCGCCTGGTCACGGTTCTTCCTGCCGTCCAGGATCACACTGCAGGCTTCCGTGAGGCCCGCATCCGATGCCAGCCTGAGCGCCTCCCCGGCGTCCTGCGCCGCAAACAGCCCCCGGTCACTCATCATCCGCAGCCGGGCCAGCGCTTCAGGTGCAAAAATGCCCTCTGTATCCGCCTCCAGCTCCCTGACAAAAAGAAGGAGCGCGTCGGAGGCGTGGCCGCGCAGATAGTCTTCATAGGCCTTTGCGTGTACGTCGGCGAGCTCCACGGGATACATCAGGCGGTCCGCCGCGATCTCCACGGCCGCATGCGGATCCTCATGGATCACCCTGTCAAACAGCCTGTCATATCCCCACCAGCCTACTCCTTTTCTCCGGACACAGTCCCTGTATTCCATGCCCGATCCCCGAATGGAAAACTGGATCGTCCTCGCCATCGTGTTCTCTGCAAAGGAATAGTTATATCCGGGAAAGAGGAGGCGCGCCTCTTTCTCAGGCATTTCCAGACAGAACTGGAGCCTGACATCCGTATCTGACAGGATATCCCGCATCACACTGTAGCTCCCCTCCGTGATCAGGAGCCGGATCCTTTTCAGCTGCGGATCCTGCCGGAGAACGCCGTTGTGAAAATCCCGGATCCCGTCGTAGAGGGAGACCTGGACCAGCTGCGGGCAGTGCTGCAGGGCGAAAGCCCCGACGGACCGCAGACACTTCGGAAAGGAAACGGTCTTCAGCGCTTCCTGCCTGCTCAGGGCATGCGGGGCGATCCTGCGGACAGGCAGACCTCCCAGCTCCGCCGGGATCTCCACATGGCGCCTCTTGCGGACGAGGCCTGTGACACAGGCACATTTCTCCCCGTCCGCTATTTCTGTCTCATATGCAAATACACCTTCTGTCATCTTCTGTCACCGCGTAACCCCCCGTTTTTTTCGGGAAGACAGGGAAGGGCCCGCCTTCTTCTGTCCTTGTTTTCAATATGCTTTTCTGGTAATATACTTGTGCCCGTGCGGGCCGTAAAACATACGGCCCGGTCAAATGTCCGTATTGATCCTCGTGCAGGCACGGGATGTAGACGGCCGCATGACCGGAGCTTTTACAGTATTATATACAAATCGGGCCGATTGTGTCTTGCAGAATCAGTTTTTTTATATGAACATAAGCTCAGGTTCTTTCGTGCATTACCACAATGAAGCAGCTTTCTCCTGCCCGTACGGATAAAGATCTGTAGAGATAATGATCTGTAAGGATAATGATTCCGTACGGATAAACATAAATAGGGATTTATTAATGAACAGAGAATATTTCACACACTACAGCAGCTTTCTGCAGCGTGACATGCATATCCTGATCCACGGGGACCGGGGTCTGCCGCTGCTCGTCTTTCCGACACAGGATTCGATGTGCACGAACTTTGAGGATTTCGGCATGATCGACACGATCGCGGATTTCATAGACCGGGGAGATGTCCAGGTCTTTTCTGTGGATACCGTCGACAGGGAGAGCTGGTCGGATCTGTACGGGGACAAGACGCGCCGCGGGGAGGTCCAGGAGAACTATTATCACTATATCGTCGATGAAGTCGTTCCCTTTATCGCATCGCGCAACCGGTCCGGAAGGCTTCCGGTCTCGGTGGGATGCAGCCTCGGCGCCATGCATGCCGGGATCGTCGCGCTCCGCCGCCCCGATCTCTTCGGCGGCTGCATCGCCATGTCGGGCATCTACGATGCCACCTGCTTCACAGGCGGCTGGATGAACAGCAAGTGGTACGACAATTCTCCTGTCCATTTTCTGCAGAACATGCCCACAGACCACCACTACATTCCCATGTACAACGAGCGCGCCCTGATCTTCTGTGTCGGTCAGGGAGCCTGGGAGGCGGACGGGATCCGGACGACCCTTCTGCTGGCCAGTATTTTCCAGAGCAAGGGGATCCGGGCCTGGTGCGATTTCTGGGGCTATGACGTGAGCCATGACTGGTACTGGTGGAAAAAGCAGATCCGCTATTTCCTGCCCAAGGTCCTGGACGGCTCCGCGATCGAATGCGGATAATTTCAGGCTGTAAAGTGACATGACTTTACTGTTATCGGACAGACTTTGCTGTCATCGGGCAGGCTTTACTGTCATTGGACAGGACAGGCCATGCCGCCGCGCGAGAGCTTTACACATCGTAAAAGCGTTGGATCACTATAGAGCAGGGTGCAGAAGCTGCATCCGCAGACAGAGGGGAAAATCATGAATTTTGTTTTTATTTCACCGCAGTTTCCGCAGACATTCTGGAATTTCTGTGACAGGCTCAAAAGGAACGGCGTCAACGTGCTGGGCATAGGCGACACTCCCTATGACAGCCTCGCGCAGAATGTAAAGGATTCCCTGTCGGAGTATTACTGGCTGCCGACCCTGGAGGACTACGACGGCGTCTACCGCGCGGTGGCGTTTTTCGCCCACAAATACGGCAGGATCGACTGGCTGGAATCCAACAACGAATACTGGTTGGAGCAGGATGCTCGGCTCCGCACGGATTTCAACATCACCACCGGGATCAAGTCCGATGAGATCGAAAAGATCAAGAGCAAGGCGGAGATGAAAAAGTGGTATGAGAAGGCCGGCATTCCCACAGCCCGCCAGCACAGAGTATCCGACCTTGCGGCCGCAAAGGCTTTCATCGCGCAGACAGGCTACCCCGTCATCGTAAAACCGGAGATCGGTGTGGGCGCCCTGGATACCTACAAGCTGGAAAATGACGATGATCTCAAAAACTTCTATGACAACATGCCCGCCCACCCCTATGTCATGGAGGAGTTCATCACAGGCAATATCACATCCTACGACGCGATCATCAATTCGAAGGGAGAGCCCCTCTTCGAATCTATGACCTGCTGGCCGCCTTCGATCATGGACATCGTAAACCACAGGCTGGACCTGGCCTACTACGTCGCCGCGGACATGCCCGATTCCCTGCGCAGAATGGGCCGGGCAGCCGTGGACGCCTTCGGCGTAAAGAGCCGCTTCGTGCATATGGAATTTTTCTGCCTCACTAAGGCAAAACCCGGCCTGGGAGAGGTCGGCGACTTCGTTGCGCTTGAGGTCAACATGCGCCCCGCAGGCGGCTACACACCCGATATGATGGACTATGCCCACTCCCTGGACGTCTACCAGATCTGGGCCGACATGGTCACCTATGACGAGCGCCGCTTTCCCGCCGCTGAGGTGGAGCAGTTCTGCGCCTACGCCGGACGGCGCGACGAATACCAGTACGCCAACACCCACGGCGAGATCCTGGAAAAATACGGCGACCGCATCGTTACCTGCGAGCGCATGCCCGAACTCATGTGGGACCAGATGGGCAATATGAACTACACCGCCATCCTGCCCGACGAAGAGGCCACGAAGGAGTTCATCCGCTTCGTGCAGGAATATGAAGAAGGAAGCGGCCCCGCCGTCTGATGAGGGCGGCCGGTACTGACCCGGCTGTATAGAAATGACATAAAAAGCAGGAAGAACCGTTTGTGTCCTTCCTGCTTTTTTTCCTTTCTTTTGGCCTTCCCTCTGCATTTTTTTTTACATCCGGGGAAGCCGGCATCCTTTTTATTTTTTGCTATTTATCTTGACAAGGAGGAGCCTGAAAGCCCCGGCATGCCATTTGAGCTGTGCAGCCGATGATACTGCTCATGATTTCCGGAGGCAGAAGCTCAGCTATTCCCCGCGGCATCCTTCGCGCTCATCTTATCCTTCCATTCCCAGGGTTTTTCGGAGATCTCGTTGAGATCGTACGGCGTCGCCTGGTAGACGTAATAATTGATCCAGTTGCAGTAGAGGTTGTTCGCGTGGGACCGCCACTGCAGGAGCGGGCGCTGGGTGGGGTCGTCGTCCGGGAAGTAGTTTTTGGGTACTTCGATCGGGAGCCCCTTGCGGACGTCCCGGTTGTACTCGTCCCGCAGGGTGTTGCGGTCATACTCCGGGTGGCCCATGATGAAGAAGCGGCGGCCGTCCCTGGACATGCACAGGAGGATGCCGGCCTCCTCGGAGGAAGCCAGGATCTTCAGTTCCTTACAGGCCTGGATGGCTTTTGCGGGCACCTCCGTGTAACGGCTGTGCGGGATCAGAAAATAGTCAAATCCCCCACCATCATGGCCACGGT
>JAFWDM010000045.1 GCA_017513005.1 Lachnospiraceae bacterium | reverse complement strand
CGATATCCCTTTCCGTAATTCGCTCAAAGTTTTTTGTCATCATCTTTGCGAAGTCATAGCCGTACATCTGCACCAGGGAAGGAGATGCTTCTGCCTTCGTCTTTGCCAGCTTCTTCTTGCGGCTTCTGAACATAATCGTGCTTAAAATACGGATGCATCAGTTGGTACAGGTCCTCACCCGATACCATCATCGGTGCCAGAAGCAGGATTAGCGGATTATTCTTATCGCCGTACTCATTGATAAACATGGAATCGCCTTTAGTTAGCGTAGTATAACCGCTTAGGTAAAAAAAATACTCTGCGGATTTTCTTGTTATATTCTTCTTTCAATCTGCACCTCTTTCTCCTGGAAGGTCTGTATAACGGGTTATGGCGGCAAATGCTGGTTAGTAGTGTCTGACTGACTTTTTATTATATTCCATGCGCGGAAGATAATCAAGAGAAAAGCCGCCTGTTTACACATCTTGGAGGTCAGCAATGATACCGGACAACTACTGAAGCACGCCTTCAAGTCTCTTCCTGGAGTGCAGATTCACGTAGTCTCACCCAATCAGCAGATAATCCCTCCGCAACGGTGCCCTTGCCCAGGCCGAAGCCATGGGACAGGCCGCCCTCCCCCCCGACCGAGCCGTGTCCGCCGCAAGGCGGAAAACACATTTCGCGTGCCGTGTCATAAAAAGCATTTTAAACCGGCTCTTATCCTGAAGCGATTTATACATTATCAAAAGAACACGGAGTCCGGCAGAAGAAACATAGGACATTTTCTTCACATCCATTTCGATTCTGTCTGCTCTGCCGGGGCACTATCAGGCGCTTCGGCATTTTTGCAGGAGGAGAATGAAGAATGAGCTATACGGGTGCGCAGGTTCAGGCCGCTGCAGAAAGAATGAAAGCGCTGTACGGCGAAAACAAGGTGATTACCGACGGCAATTATGACAGGTCGCTGGCGGTCAGATGTATCAACGGCACTTTTGTCGGTCAGAAGAAGGGGGATGTCATCGCATTCCGGGGCATTCCTTTTGTCGGAAAGCAGCCGGTCGGGGAGTACCGCTGGAAGGCTCCGGTGGACTTTGAGCCCGACGACGGTGTATATGAGGCGTATTACTTTGGGACAGTTCCCAGCCAGAACGGGGACATCATGCAGATCGGTTCTCTTTACCCGCACAGCGAGGCCTGCCTGTATCTGAACGTATGGAAGGCAGCAAATCAGGGGGCGGAAAAGAAACCGGTCATCGTATGGATCCACGGCGGCGCTTTTGAGATCGGCTCTACGGCAGAACCGCGGGAGGAGGGCACCAGTTACATCCAGGAAAATCCGGATATTGTTTTCGTTTCCGTTGAATACCGGCTCGGCGTTTTCGGCTTCCTGCATCTGTCCCATCTGCCGGACGGCGGGGAATATCCGGACGCGCAGAATCTGGGAATGATGGATCAGATGATGGCCCTGAAATGGATCCATGAGAATATTGCATTCTTCGGCGGTGATCCTGATAATGTGACGCTCATCGGAGAATCAGAACTGTTTCATGGCTGAAAGCCTCCATTCAATGCTGACAGCGCGGTCCATCTCTTTTCGGAAATCCTCATCCAGCGTATTGATTGACCAGGACACATGTGCTCCCGGGAACCGCCTGATCAGATCCAAATCTCGCAGGATCAGGTCGGACTTGGTAGAAATACTGATGCTTATCCCGGTGGGCAGGAGCTGCTCCAGCAATGCGCGGGCGCGTCCGTATTTCTTCTCCAGCGGCTGATATGGATCTGTCACTGAGCAGAAAAATGCTTCTTTACCTACATACTTTCCAGGCCTGTTGATCTCCGGCCAGCTCTTGATGTCTACGAACTCGCCCCACGGTTCAGGGTGGTTGGTAAAGCGCTTCATGAAGGAGGCATAACAATACTTGCAGGCATGGGTACAGCCTACATAGGGATTGACGGCGAAATCTGATACAGGCAGATTCGTTTTTGTCATGATATTCTTAACTTTAATTTCCTTGATAACCATATATACTTTCTCCGAACATCTCTAATTCTACATTTCCCACATGCCGGATAAGTCTCTCCCAGGCAGATACCTTTTCAGGATCTCTGCTCTATCCTGGCAACATTCCCACTGTAGACGGCCGCCGGCAGAGAGTTGCCGCCCAGCCGGTTGGCGCCATGATACATGGAGGCACATTCGCCCACCGCAAACAGGTTATGTATATTCTGCTGTTGCTGTTTGCCGGTTTATATCGGTGTTCCTGCCATACTGCTGTCACAGCAGACCTGACATGTATGCCGGTATATAAGTAATACCATCTTTAAATCTCAAATCCCCGGTATAAATGATGTAACGATCCTGAATTTTGATCGGGTACTTTTTTATGAAGTAGTCAAAGGACTTGTGAGACAGATATCCGGAGGATTTGACCTCTATTGGACATACTTTTCTGTTCCTGACCAGGAGAAAGTCTATCTCGTATTTTTTTTCTTTATCTGATTGCTCCGGTGTATATTTATGCTCATGAAAGAACAAGTCGTGCCCGCCCGCTCTGAGCATCTGGGCAACAACATTTTCGAACACCATCCCGAGGTTGGAACGCAATTTATCAAAAATAAGCGCCCTGTATATTTCCTCTGTTTCTTCTCCTTCTCTGATCATCTGGGAGACAAGCAGTCCGGTATCTCCCATATATAACTTAAAATTGCTCCGGTCGGCATAGAGATCCATCAACACATCGGGC
Source organism: Lachnospiraceae bacterium (assembly GCA_017513005.1). GTDB lineage: Bacteria > Bacillota > Clostridia > Lachnospirales > Lachnospiraceae > CAG-791. Next base: position 70,260 of record JAFWDM010000045.1, on the reverse strand, counting down.
ATAGTAACATTTGCACATAGATTACCTATCATTGATTCTGCCACAAACTCAACCGAGTCCACATAATTGATATATCTGGCATTGGCATTGATCTCAGAAAAAGTGAAGTGCAGAGCATGGTCTGATAATTGTTTTGGAATCGTTTTAAAAATCAGAGATACCTTCTCTTTTTCTTCATCATCATACTTTTTCAGATCATCTTCATACAGCGAAAGAATACCCTGTTTAACCCGATCGATCGAGGCATAACTCTCCCCGTTTACATACGACGCCACAGCCTGGGGCATTCCCCCCACCGCAATATATTCCCTGAAAAGCTGCATGATTTTCCTGTGCACGGCATCTCCTAAAGGATTTCGGCTCTCGAATGCCGATTTGACAGCAGGCATAGTAACAGTATTCCCCTTTGCCCATAGAAATTCCTCAAAATCCATGGGAAACATCTTCAGCTTTTCTTCCTCAGAAGGAATCAGGATATTCCTCACGTTTTTCTTTATGCTGATCAGGGATCCAGTCTCAATGTAATCATATCTTCCATCAGCTACAAGATATTTAATCGCCTGACGCGCTGTCGGGAAAAGCTGAACCTCATCGAAAATAATCACAGACCGCCTTCTGGGCAGATCTTTCCCTTTTATGATAAAGAGATTCCTGAAAAAAGTATCAAGGTCGCCAATATTATCTTCAAAATTCCGGCGCGTATCCCTTGTTTCCAGGGCAAAATCAAGCAGAATATAATCATCGTATTCGTTTCTTGCGAATTCTTCTGCTATCGTGCTCTTACCTACACGCCTGGCCCCTTCTATCAGAACTGCACTTTTCCCATCCGATTCGCTTTTCCACTCAAGCAGCTTATCGTAGATCTTTCTCCTGAATGTCATACCAGTCCTCCCAAATATTCCTCAGTCCCTAGGATAAAGATGCAGCACGAAATTGTCAATTGTTTTACCGGATATCTTAACGAATTTCAAAAATGTATATTCCTGTTAATTAACGTATATAGAGATTCTTAATCTCAATCTGATATCCTTCCTGATGCTTCATAACATCACCGGTCCTTTCAAATATGGAGGTCCTTTCAAATATAGAGATATGCGTCTGCAGCTCATTGTAAAAACAATAGCCTGCGTTCGTTAAAAAACACAGGCTATGTAGAATTCCGCTCAGCTTCAGACCTCATGTCATCTGCCAAACTTCCCGATATTCAGTTTTAAAGTCGTTTTCCGAAATTATTTTTTGTAAATGGCCTTTATATATTGTTTTCTGATGGGTTCATGCGATCACGGGCGATTCATCCCCTCCGCAATCGCGAAGGCCTCCCGGCCGGCTGAATGCCCGCGTCAGCAGACTCTCTTGGACGACCCGTTCCCGAGGCGCTCTGCCCATGACATCATCAGGTCCTCCCGCCTTCCGAAAATATCCTTCTGCATACCGATGGTATCGTCGAAGACCATCGTCTGGCGGTCGTCCCCGGAGAACTTTTTCCACTCATATTTGTCGGTGGAGGGGTTGCCTGTCCGGGCGAAGTTGGTCCACATTTCCTTTGCGACGTGGCGGAACTCGCACTCGTCGTTTCCGACGATCTCTCCGCTCCCCATCGGGTCCGGTATGCAGGTGTCGAAGAGGTAGGGGATCTCGGCCGCGTGGATCGCGCCAAGCTGGGGGGTCGTCACCGGTTTCCTGATGAAGTACATGTAGGTGCTGCCGCCGGCGGCAGAGTGCCTGATGGCCATATTGGTATTGCCGGCGCGGAAGTTGATGTCGTTGCAGTACTGCTCCAGCCTGCTCCCCTCGCTTTCGTCTGCGAGCGTGGCCATGAACTCGTCGTACATGGCCTTCTCCTGGTCGTTCAGCAGCGCGCGGTCCCTCTTCGCGATCCACCTCAGCGTGTCGAGGAAGCCCTCTTCGCCGCCCTCGGTCGGAACGAAGTACCTGATCTCGTCCAGGTTGGACCCGATCATCATATCGATCCCGGCCCTCTTTTCGTCTCCCCACATTCCGTACAGGTCCGCCCGGTCCTCGGGCAGCGTGACGCCGTCGAGGAGCGGGAAGTTGGCCGTTCCGAGAAGGCAGTTCTTGTCAATGACAGCTGCCTTTGCATAGGCGTCTACAAGCTCCTGGGTGGTGAGTGCCATCAGTTCGTCCATGGTCTGGCAGCCGGTCGCGGTCAGGAAGTTCTGCGTGACGTGGATGCCGTGCTCCATCGTGTCGCAGTAGGCGATGTTGGCGCTCTGGGCGATGATTCTCTTGAAGAGCCCCTCGCTTCCGTCGATGAGCGGGAGGAAGGTGGTGCTCGCCGAGCCTGCCGACTCGCCGAAAATCGTCACGTTGTCCGGATCGCCGCCGAACCCGGCGATGTTTTTCTGTATCCACCTCAGGGCCTCCAGCTGGTCAAGCAGGCCAAGGTTGCCTGCCTCCTTGAAGTTCTCTCCGCCCGGAACCCGCTCGAAGTTCATGAATCCCATGAAGCCCAGCCGGTAGTCGATGGACACGAACAGGATGTCGGGGGACTGCCTGGAGATGCTGGTCAGGTCGTAGAGGGGCGACGCCTGGGATTCGGCGCAGAACCCGCCGCCGTGGATCCACACCATGACCGGCTTTTTACTGTCCGTGCAGCTTGTATTGCAGTATATGTTCAGCACGAGGCAGTCCTCGCCGAACTCCGCCGTTCCCTCCGAGTCGTTCAGGGGCCCGATCGGAACGGAGCCGGGCTTTGTCGCGTCGTACACGCCGTCATCGTCTGCGGCAGGAAGTGCCTTCTGCCAGCGAAGCTTCCCCACCGGCTGCGTCGCGTAGGGGATGCCCTTCCAGATGATCAGCCCGTCTGTCTCCTTGCCGACGAAGGTCCCGTTGTTGCACTTGATTCTGGTATCCATGTAGTTCCTTCCTTTCTTCCTCTCTATTTTCTTTCCCGAAGCTTGCCTCTGTCACCAGCGGAGCTGTGAGCCTTGCTCGCGCGCGGCGAGGATATCTGCAAGGTATCCGGGAGTAAAGAACTTGTCCATGAACTGGTAGTATTTGAGCAGGGGGAGCACAGCCTTGTACTGTTCGGCAAGAAGGCCCTTTTCCATGCGAATATCGCCAGGCCCGGCGATGACCATGACGTTCTGGTCATCAACAGAGTACGGCTTCCATTCGATCTTGTCTGTCGACGGGTTGCCGTAGCGCGCGAAATTGGTCCACATCTGCTGGGTGGCGTTGAAGATCTCATCGGAGATGTTCGTACCGTTGAAAACGCTGCTGGTCCCGACGCCGCGAAGATCGAACACGAACAGGAGCTCCACGGAATGTGCTGCTCCCATATCCGCATTGCTGCTCGGGTACGACCAGTAGTAGCAGAATGTCTTGTCGAACGCGCTCTGTACGTCGAGCTGCTGGAGCATAGGTACCCGGAACATGAGATCATCTATGAGCTCCGTCTCGATCAGTCCGGGCTCCTGGAACCGGCAGACACGCCGGAATTCTTCGTAATACTTCTTATCCTCTTCCTTCACATAGGGGACTGCGTCTCCCACGGCACGCTGGGCGAATAACTTCTGCTCTTCCAGGGTCAGATCCACGCCTTCGCCCATGAACAGCCTGGCCTCATCGGCCGTGCTGCCCGCCATGATGGTGATGCCCTTTGCATAGCCTTTCTTGTACAGCTCGATGGGAGCCTCAGGGAGCACCTCCGTTCCGTAGTAGGGGCAGGAAGTGAACTTGCTGACCGCTTCGACATACGCCTTCTGGAGATCCTCTTCGCTCAGCGCCATGATCTCGTCCATGTTCTTGCAGCCGGTGTACTCAATGAGCGCCTTGGTCTTGCCCTGCGCAGTTTCGGAGTTGACCGGGAATGCCAGGCCCGTCGATCCGCTCTGGGCGATGACCTTCTGGAAATACTTGTTCGCCTGCTTTAAAACCGGCAGGATGGAGACCGAGCCGCCGCCGGCACTCTGCCCGAAGATGGTCACATTGCCGGGGTCACCGCCGAAAGCGGCGATGTTCTCGTGCACCCACCGGAGCGCCGTGGCCTGGTCGAGCAGGCCGTTGCAGGGTGCTGTCCCGAATTTTTCACCGCCGGGCACCGACGAGAAGTCCATGAAGCCGTACATGTTCAGGCGGTAGTTGATGGTCACCAGAATGATGTCACTTTGCTTCTGGACGAGGTTGGCTCCGTTGTAGGAGGTCTGCGAGCCTGAGCCCATAATGTACGATCCGCCGTGGATCCATACCATGACCGGCTTCTTCTCAGTCTTGTCGTCGGTGTTGACCCAGATGTTCAGGTAGAGGCAGTCCTCGGATTCCAGCTTCTGTATGCAGTCCCCCTGGCCGTGTGCGCCGAAGGCACACTTTCCGTAATACCTGGCCTCAAAGACCCTGTCACCCGGGTCCACGTACTCCGGCGCCTTGAAGCGGCGCCCGCCCACGGGCGGCTTCGCGTAGGGGATGCCCAGCCACGACGCGATCCCGTACTCCTCGGTTCCGACGAAGGTGCCGTTCACGCACTTTACGGCATGGGCCTTGTCGTAGTCTCCCGTGATCTCGCTGTTCAGGTAGTCGTAAGGCTCATAAATAGCCAGATCCCTGAATTCTCTTTTCATCTCTCACACTCCTTTCAGTTCACCTTTTTTCCGCAAAAATACACCTCTGCCGGCATGATGTGGCTGAAGCCCGCATGCTCTGCCGTAAGAAGATCCTTGTCAAAGACCAGGAAATCCGCATCCTTGCCGGCCTCGATGGAGCCCTTCTCTGCATCAATACCGAGCTGCTTTGCGCCGTTGATGGTATAGCCGAGGATCATTTCCTCAATATTCATTTTTTCGCCCGGAGGATCCAGCGGTCCCTTCGTAGCCTGGCCCTGGGGCGCCTTTGTCTTATCGCTGATCCAGCGCGTCATTCCGACTTCCATGCCGTAATAAGGGTTCCATGTGGCGAAATTGTTCTCGAAGCTGACATCGTCACTGGACCAGGTCACGAGTGCTCCGCTGTCCCAGACAGTCTTGGAGCGGAACATCTTCCGTGCACGTTCCTCGCCGATCAGAGCCGGCCAGAATTCGGAGGGCTCGCATCCCAGGCCCATGTTTCCGTTGTGCCATGCCGGCGTGTAATTGGCGATCACGCCGAGCTTTGCGAAGCGGTCAAGATCCGCATCGTCCTGGATCCACATATGCGTCACGGTGACCTTTACGCGGAAGGCATCGCCAAGCTCCTTTCTTACAAGCTCCACGGCGTCCAGCACAATGTGACCCGAACGCTCGCCGACGCAGTGGATGTGAAGATCCAGTCCTTCCTTGTTCAGTTCCTTAAGGATCTCAGCGAGCTCCTCCGCATTGAAGGGCGTGGCTGTCGATGATTCCGGGCATGACAAATCTGCCTCCGAGATCCGTGACCTCCCCCTCATAGGCCGAAAGCCCGGCTTCGTCACCTACATAGATGAATTTGCCCTCCTTAACCGCAAATGCTGCCGCACTCGGGTGATTTATATCTGATGTAAAAATATTCGCGTTTCTGAAGATCTGGTCAACCTTCACGGTCATTTCCCTCCTTTTTCCATTGCGGTGCCGGTCCTCATGCGTCCCGGCAAAACGTATGCTGCGCTCTGTTGTAACCGACCGGTTACAATCTCTTTTAAATTTTCCCATTTTCCCGGCCGCCATGCAATGGGGGTTGCCAGAATGACAACCCCCCCGGTTTTTCTTCTTTCTTGCTTTCGCAAAGGTATCCGACTATTATTAAAGAAAAGAAAGGCGGCGGATTCCAACTATGAGTACCCTTTTTGCGGACACCCTGAGAAAACTGAGAACAGATAAGGGCATTTCCCAGACCCAGCTTGCAGACCGGATGTTTGTCAATAAAGCTACGATCTCCAGATGGGAAAGCGGCACCCGTCTGCCGGATGCCGCTATGATCACCCGTCTTTCCCGGGTTCTGGATGTAGATGTCAGCACGCTGCTCTTTACAGCAGCCGAAAGCGAGGAATCGCCGAACATTATCATGGTGGACGACAACAAAGCCGTCCTCGCCGACAGCATAAAGGTTCTGGAAAAGGTCATGCCGAATGCCTCGATCACCGGCTTCAACTGGCCGCGGGAGGTGATCGAATATGCGAAAGCGAACCGGATCAGCCTTGCCTTTCTGGATATCGAGCTGGGACCGGAAAACGGCCTTGACCTCTGCCGCCAGCTGCTTTCGATCAATCCCTGCACCAGGGTAGTCTATCTGACCGCCTATCCCGAATATTCTCTCGACGCGTGGGATACCGACGCCTGCGGATTCCTGGTAAAGCCGCTGACCCCGGAGAGCGTCCACAGGCAGCTGAAAAAGCTGCACTATCCCTTTTTGACGGGAGGCGCAGACACGTGAACGGCTGGATCGTATACTTAAACTCCTCCATACTCGGCGCCGCGCTTCTCTTAAGTGTGATGGGGCTTTGGTTCACCGTTGTTATCCCCGGAATGGACCGCTGGAGCAGACGTTTTTTCATCATCTATTTTATTGTTTTTATGCTGTGCTGGCTTTCCGCCATCATAGAATCGCTCTTTCAGTCCTATAGCGTTCCGTCCGCGGTATTTCGATTTCTTCTGTTTCTGGAAAACCTCCTGCTCTCCGTTCCCCTGCCCATGCTGACCGTCTTTCTGCTCCGCTGTTCCTCGGAAGATCTGCGCTCCGGCAGGCTCTTAAAGGCCGTGCTGATTCTCTGGACTGTCCTGTTTCTTGAATTTTCATGCTCCGCGGCCATCGGCGGCTTCTACTATGTGACGCCGGATAACCGGTATTACCGGGGAACGCTGTACCCGCTCCTCCTGCTCCCGGCAGTCGCGGTCCTGCTTTTAAACCTTGCGGGAACGATAAAACGCCGAAAGCTGCTTTCCCGCAAAGTCTTTTTTGCCTTTCTCTTTGCGCTGCTGCCGATGACGATCGCAATGACCACGCAGCTTTTCATTGATTTTTTCCCGCTTATCAGCATCAGCTACGTTCTCGCCGCACTGGCCATGTACAGCTTCATCCTGTCCGATCAGATCGAGAAGGACCTCTCCCGCCAGCGAAAGATCGCAAGACAGCAACAGGAAATCGCCCAGGAGCGCGCCAGCATCATGGCGCTCCGGATGCGGCCGCATTTCATCTATAACACCCTGATGAGCATCTACAGTCTCTGCGATCTCGACCCGCAGAAGGCCCGGCAGATCACCCTGGATTTCACCAATTATCTGCGCAGTAATTTTAACGCCGTTGCAAGTGAAAGCACCATTCCGTTCTCCAAGGAGCTCGAGCACACCCGCGCGTATCTTGCCGTGGAGCAGGCGCAGTACGATGACATGCTGGCTGTGGAGTACGACACACCCTTTACCCATTTCCGCCTGCCGCCGCTGACTCTGCAGCCCCTTGTGGAAAACGCGGTCAAGCATGGCATGGATCCCTATGCCGGACCGCTGCGGGTTTCCATACAGACAAGGCAGACCGGCTCCGGCATAGAGATCACCGTTTCGGACAATGGCCGCGGGTTTGATCCTTCCTCTGAAAACATACCGCATACCACGCTTTCGAACATCCGGCAGCGTCTCGAAATGATGTGCGGCGGAAGTCTTGAGATCACGTCAGATGCCGGCAGAGGGACCGTGGTGACGATCAGGCTCCCGGACAGCAACTGACGTGAGCATACTCCGTATCTTCCATATCATAAAGTACACGGCGTCTCCGAACGCCATCGGTGAAACCTGTCGTTACTCCACGCCTCCTCGAAGGGCGGAAGCAAAGCTTCGCATTGCTGTAACGTTGCGTGCGGCGATTCCAATACGCTATGCGTACGCCGCGCGGCGTTTCGATCATAAAGCGGTCATACAGGAAACATCAAGGTGAGCAGATTCCTTTCATCCTTTCTCTCATACCGGACCGAGGACGCCGTCTGGCGGATCAGCTGCAGTCCCATACCGCCGCTGTCAAGCTGATCGAAGTCTTTTTCTTCGGTCAGGGCAGTCGTCGGATCAAAGGCGATCCCGTCGTCCGAGAATACAACGCACAGCCTGTCTCCCTGTTTTCCGCACCGGAAAGAAAGGTTTAAAGCCCCTGAATGGTGTACGATATTCGACAGGGCTTCATCACATGCAAGCAGCGCCATCCTTGCCTCTTTCGTATCGCCGGCCTGTTCAAGCACGGCTTCTTTGACCGTTTCGAAGGCAGACAGGGAGACCGGAAGCGGGCGCATGTCATCGCACATGTCCTCTTCAGGCAGTGCTTCTGCCATAAACAGAACCAGTGCCGCCATGTCGTCAAAGGGCTCGACGCCTTCACAGTAGGCACTCACGCTCCTGCTGATCATGCGCAGAACCTCTTCTGCCGCCTCCGGGCCGTGCGGGACAGGATGCAGTGTTTCAAGAAGGCGCTCCATCCCGAAATACGGAATATTTATTCACTGTATTATTACATGACCCAGTATCTGCCACTATAAGAAAACACCTGATTTGACTCTTGCTGATTTGACTCTTTACAATGAAAAAGCCCCCGGCTGTTATTGTTCCGGGGGCATGAATGATGATCCTGATGAATGATGCTAAATTCGTTTTTCTATTTTTTGTATATGCGCTCAGGGAAGCGTTCCATGACGAATTGCGTCCCCGCTGAAGCTGCTGCATCATGACTAACTCGAAGCTGTCTAACTGTTTTCGCTTAAAAAGCGGGTTTCCAAACCTTTTACCAAAGCACGGTCAGTCCTCTTTGGCAAATTCCTGCCTTACCCTGTCTCTGATGATCTTCCCGTACGCGCCGCCCTCATCGTTGAGAGCCCCGCTCCGGCCAAAGGCCATGGCGGTCATGAAGACGGCGTCAAGGTTCTCCTCACCGGTCCGGATGCGGTAGAAGCCCGGCACTGCGACTTTGTTCATCACAGCATGTTTTTCCGCATCTTCCTCGTGGACAAACCTGCTGCTGGACTCGATCACCGCGATCTCCTGTCCGTCCCGCGTGACGCGCCAGCGGGGCCAGACCGTGCCGTCCATGCGCTCCGTTTCGACGCTGATCCCGTTCTGTTTGAGATACTTCCAGACATCCACACCGTCCAGTTCAAAGGTATAGTGGGTATCGAGCAGGAAGCTGTTCCAGTCGCTCTCCTCCTCGTGGCCGACCAGGTGGGGCGTCACAGTCCCGTGCTCATGGTCGATAAAGTCAAAACCATACGCCGACACAAGAGAAAAGCTGGTCATTTTTGCCTCGTAGAGCACCTTCCGGTTTCTGTCCTCGATGCGGTGTCCGTACTTTGGTGTCCCCACATCCGTCAGAAAATAGACCTCGCGCTCCTCTCCCCGGACAGAGGGCGCAAAACCTGTCCGGGCACCGGATGCATTTCCTGCCGGAGTGTCTGCACCATCGTGCCCGTCACTTCCGGCACCGGATGAATCCTCGCCGATCGGCCGTGTCTTCCCTGCATTTTCCAATCCCCGCCGCGTCTTCACGCCGGAAACCGCTGCGATCACGAGGATCACGATCCCGACCGCCAGTGCGTAGATGCCCATGGCGTCTGCGCCGTGTACGACAGAAGGATCGTCGGGATTGTAGAGGACATCGATGGTCTTTCCCTCCCTGTAGGAAGGGCTGTAGGAATCCAGTACCGACTGGTAGCTTTGCCCGTCGACCGTGTAGCCCACGGTGACGATATAGTCGCTGTCATCTGATCCGCCACCCCCGGGCTCTTCCACGATGGATACGACGGTCGCCTCCGTTTTTACATATCCTGCGGAATGAAAAAAGGTCAGATACACGCCCGCAATGATGCAGATCACAGCCATGACGATGGCGAAGTATTTAAATTTGGGTCCTCTGACTGAAAACATGTTGTTTCCTCCTTTTTCCGGTAATACACATGTCTGTAGAAGCTCCATCCTGAGGGCCGGAGCCTTTCACGCATCCATAGTCATATACGCTTCTATGATCAGTATGCCACAGGCGTCTGTCCGCGGCAAGAAATCTGTTCTCCCGGACCGGCCCCGTGCCTGCACCAGATTCGAGTTCCGTTTGCACTGACACAATTTTTCAGGAAATGGTTTTTCAGGAAATATAAGGCTGAACTCCCGGAGACTATAGAAAAAAGCGTTGTAATTGTATATAATGCCGCCAGAATGTCTAAAATGAAAATACCGAACTAATACTGAAAACACTTACTGCTTGAAGAGGGAAAATACTTATGGAAAAGAAGGTGGAAAAGCAGGGGTTTTTCGCATCGCTTGGAAAGAGAAAACTGGGAGTCGTCCTGAATCTGTTCTACGCCTATATGTCGCTGGGCCTGGTCCTGATCATGCTGGGGGCGATCCTGCCTGACCTCAAGACGGACTACGCTCTCTCCTATCAGGTCGGCGGAGCACTTTTGTCCGTCCAGTCTGTGGGCTATGTACTGGCCGGTCTGCTGGCAGGCTATCTGCCCCTGCTGCTGGGGATCAAGGTCTCTTATATCCTGATCCAGCTGTCGGTGACCCTGGGCTTTATCATGCTGCTCATCAGCGGCAATCCGGTCTGGCTTCTCGCCGCCATGCTCCTGATCGGCATCGGAAAAGGCGGCATCACAAATTATAACAACCTGCTGATGAATATTTACAGCAGGGGAAATGCCGGCCCGCTCAATATCCTGCATGCCTGTTTTGCCGCCGGCGCTGTCATCGCGCCCCTGATCGTTCTCGCGGTCTCAGGCTGGCGGATGGCCGTTATCATCGGCTGCATCTGCTGTGCGGCTTCCCTGGTCTTTCTGGTCCTGGCAGGATTTTCGGACAAGGATCTCGAAACCGCAGAAGACAGCAGGGATCCCGTAAAAACGGGCAGAAATCAGAAAAGCGCAGATCCGGCAAAGGCAGCCGCCGCAGATGCGGGTGCTGAGAAAGCAGGTTCCGCAAAAGGGGACAGCAGGAAAAAGAAAGTCGACTACGGCTTTTTCAGGGAGGTCCTGTTCTGGGTCACGGTCGCGATCTGCTTTTTCTACCAGGCTGTGGAGGCATCCTTTATGGGATGGATGACCAGCTTTCTGATCGATACAGGGGCTATGCAGGCATCCCTCGCCCAATTCACCACTTCCGTGCTCTGGATGGCCCTGATGGCAGGCCGGCTCCTCTGCTCCCTTGCCGCCAAAAAGTTCCGGCCCGGACATATGATCTTGGCCCTGACCCTGATCACCACGGTGTTCATGGTCCTTTTGCTGCAGAGCAGCTCTCCCGCAGGACTGCTGATCGCAACGGCGGGAATCGGCCTGGGCATGTCCGGAATGTTCGGCACTTCCGTTTCCAACGCCGGAGATATTTTTTCCAGATATCCCGTCTGCATGGGATTCTTCGTGTTCCTTACCTCCATGGGCGCGATCGTGGCCCCGGCTGTCGTCGGAACCGTAGCCAATACTGCCGGGATGCACACCGGCATGTCCACACTGCTGCTCTTTGCAGCCTGCATGGTCGCAGCCGCCATCCTGAATCTCTTTTTGCAGAAAAGGAAAGGATAAGAACCTTTGGAAATGCCCCCGCTCTTACTCGTCGGTTTCTCTTTTATCAGTCTCTCTTTTTGTTCAGTCTCTCTTTTTCCAGGGTCCGTTCCTGTAGAAAAAGACAGACAGCACGGCTGCGGTAGTCCAGCCGATCGGCCAGGCACACCAGATTCCGGTCGCGCCCAGAGCCGTCGTGGAAAAGACGATGGCCAGGACGACACGCAGGATCAGGTCCGTGAAGGTGGACACCATGAACCGGCCCATGAGGCTGGCGCCGCGCAGAACGCCGTCCGCAACGAGCTTGGTGGAGATCACAAAGTAGAAGGGTGCCAGGATGCGCAGGATCATCATGCCGGTGTGCATCGCTTCGCCGGTCGGATCACTGATAAAGAGCTGAAGAGCCAGCCGGCCGCCCAGGACATAGAGCAGGACGAGAGGCAGGGAGAGCATCCATACCATCTTGATCCCTGCCCGGAAGCCGCCGCGGATGCGGTCCAGTTCTCCGGCTCCCAGGTTCTGGGAGGTGTAGTTCGAGATCCCGTTGGCCAGTGTCGTGAAGGAAGTGATGACCAGGTTGTTGAGCTTGATCGCTGCGGAGTAGCCCGCCATTACGGAGGGACCGAAGCCGTTGATGACACTCTGGATGATGATGTTGCCGACGGAGATGAAGCTCTGCTGCAGGATGCTGGGGACCGCCACCCTGGCAAAGTTCCCGCAGATCTTCCAGGAAAAGAGGGCGGACCGCTCACCGGAGGGAATGCTCCGGAGCCTCCTGGCGACGAATACGAGCGCCAGCACGCAGCTTACGCCCTGGCAGAGAAATGTCGCCCAGGCAACGCCCGCGACACCCATGCCAAATCCGGCGACAAACCACACGTCCATGCCGATGTTGACCGTGGAAGAAACCGCCAGAAACCAGAAGGGCGTCCTGGAATCGCCCAGCGCGGAAAAAATACCGGTCGCGATATTGTAAAAGAAAACAAAGGGGAGTCCCCAGACATAGATGTCCAGGTAGAGCTTTGAATCCGCGAAGAGTTCCTGCGGGGTGTGGATCAGCTGCAGGAGGCTGTCACAGAAGAGGAGGCCGGTCAGCATCAGCGCGATGCAGACGAACCCGCTGGAGATGAGTGAGGTCGTGACCGCGGTTTTCATCGTGCGGTACTGTTTTGCCCCGAAGTAACGGGAGACGATGACAGAACAGCCAATGTTGCAGCCAAAGGCGAAGGCGATAAAGATCAGGGTGATCTCATAGCTGTTGCCGACGGCTGCCAGCGCATTTTCGCCGATGAATTTTCCTGCGACCAGACTGTCCGCAATATTGTAGAGCTGCTGGAAGATGATACTCCCGAATAAAGGCAGGCAGAACTGCCACAACACGGTTTCCGGTTTTCCTACGGTTAGATCCTTGTTCACGATATGCCCTTTCTGCTGACTGTAGAATTAGCGGTACTTCCATTCACGGGCTTGTGTTCGAAAAAGCGTATACTCCAAGACGCGCTCGCGGATTTTTATGCGATAAAGAAGAAGCCAGGCCTCTCTTAGCGCGACAATTATAGTACTTTTCCCGCTAAACCGTAACAGATGCAGATAAATCGCATTGTCCAAATTCAGGAACAGAAAGACTTCGGGAGACTGTAGGACTTCAGGAACCGGTGTTTTCCGTTTTTATATTCGTAGACGCGGATCTCGCAGTTCGCGGCCCGCTTCCAGTAAAGGCCGTCCGGCGCCTCCTCGAGCCGGCCGCAGAGCGCGCGCATGATGCCCCCGTGGCAGGCGACCAGGACATTGTCATAGTCCTTTCTCTCCAGATCTCTTAAAAAAGAGGCCGCGCGGTCTCTCATGGAGTCAAGGTTCTCTACGGTGGGCGGGGCTGGAAAGCGCCTCGGAAAAGCCCAGTAGGCGGCCATCGCCGGCCCCATCAGGTAGTATTTCCGCTGTTCATAGCGGCCGAAATCCACCTCGACCAGCCGGTCATCCACGATGACCTCCGTAAGATCCACCCCGCCGATGATGGAACCGGTGAGCCTGGCCCGCTGCAGGGGACTGGCATAGACGGCGTCAAAGCGGACGCCGCCGATGTTTTTGCGCGACTGATGCGCCTGCCGGATGCCCTTTTCATTGAGCGGGCAGTCCGTCAGGCCCTGCATGCGCCGTTTTTGGTTGAGGTCCGTCTGCCCGTGGCGGGCGATCCAGATTTTCATAGGTCTCTTCCTCCGGTTATTTGAACCCCGTCACACACTCAGCGCGTGACGGGGTTCTTTTCTTTCATGCACTCTTCCTGTGATCATCCGTGCCAGTACCCGGATGTCTGTTTCTTTAAACTCTGATCAGGCCCTCCAGGGTCCTGAACAGTGCCTCCGGCTCCACCGGTTTGCTCAGGTGGGCGTTGAGACCCGCCTGCAGGCTCCTCTGGACGTCTTCGTCGAAGGCATTGGCTGTCAGGGCAATGATCGGGATGGTCTTCGCATCCTCCCGGTCCATCCCGCGGATGACCCTGGTCGCCTCCAGTCCGTCCATCTCCGGCATGCGCATATCCATGAGGATCGCGGCATAGTAGTCCGGTTCGTGCTCTGCGAACATGTCGACAGCGATCTTTCCGTTCTCAGCGTGATCGACCTCCATCTCCCGCATGGACAGGACCATCATCATGATCTCGGCGTTGACGTCGACGTCCTCCGCCAGCAGGATTCGGCGTCCCTTCAGGTCTGCCGTCTCTTTGACCAGCTGTGTATTTTTCCTGTTGAAGGCCTCCCGGAACTCATCCAGGACAGTCCCCGCAAAGAGCGGTTTGGCGACAAAGGTGTCCACACCGGCTTCTTTCGCCTCTTCCGCGATATCATCCCAGCTGTAGGAGGTGAGAATGATCACGGGCGTCTCGTCTCCGACGGCAGCCCGGATCGCCCTGGTCGTCTCCAGGCCGTCCATCTCCGGCATCTTCCAGTCGACCAGGATCAGATTGAAGGGGTCCCGCCTGGCGTGATGGAGCCGGACCATCTCCAGGCCCTCCGCGCCGGACAGTGCCTTCTCGCAGCTGATCCCGACCTGGCCCAGAACGACCTGTGCATGCTCGCAGGCGACCGGATCATCATCGATCACCAGGACGCACATATCGTGGGGATGCAGCATACCCTGCTCCTCCCCGCTGCTCTGCCGGTTCGACTCCAGAAGGGTCACCGTGACGGTAAAGGTCGTTCCGACGCCCTTCTCGCTCTCCACTTCGATGTGGCCGTTCATCAGTTCCACGATGCTCTTTGTGATGGGCATGCCCAGCCCCGTACTCCCGTACTTGTTCGTGCTCGAGGAATCCTCCTGGGTAAAGGCATCAAAGATCCTGGGGAGATATTCTTTACTCATACCGATGCCGGTATCACTGACGACAAAGCGAAGCGTCGCTTTCCCCTCATACCGGGCAGTCTCCTCCACAGTAAAGGTCACACTGCCGCCCTCCGGCGTGAACTTGACCGCATTGCCCAGGATATTGATCATCACCTGCCGCAGCTTCATGTCATCTCCGATGTAGTAGTCGCTGACTTTCCCGATGACCCTGCAGTCGTACCGGAGCCCCTTGTCGCGGCACTGGCCGCTGATGATCGTATTGACCTGCCCCAGTGCCCGGGCAAAGGAAAACTCCTCGCTTTTGACGACCATGCGGCCGGATTCGATGCGGCTCATATCCAGGATATCATTGATGATCCCGAGCAGGTGGTGGGCGGAGGTCCCGATCTTTTCCAGGTGCTCCCTGGTCTCGTCGGAGATCGTCGGGTCATTCAGTGCGATATTGTCCAGGCCGATGATCGCGTTCATCGGCGTGCGGATCTCATGGCTCATGTTGGAGAGGAAGGCGGTTTTGGCCTTGTTCGCTTCCTCTGCCGCGGTCAGGGCCTGCGCCAGCGCCTGGCTGTGCTCCGTCGCCTTTCGTGTCTCCGCATCCGTATCCGCGAAGCATGCGCCCACATTGTGAACGATATGATCCTCCCGGTCCTCCGGATGCCGCACACCGGCGAAACGAACGGTCTCATAGGAATCCTTCCCGTTCCGGTGCACCATGTAGGTATATCCGATCACCCGGTTGGTTTTCAGTCCCTCGCGGATCGCATCCGGCTGGACAAAGCGCAGAAATTCCTCCAGGTACTGCTCTGTGATATATTGCTTCGCGTAAGCCGTCACAGACTCCAGATACCGGAAGCGGTCTCCGACCTTGAAGCCGGTCCCGCCCAGATCTGCGTGGGACTGGTAGCAGACCCCCTCGTCCTTGTCCAGTTCGAGATAGTAGACGCTCCAGTAGTCCGAGGAGAGCGCTGTGATCAGCTTTGCCTGCGGCTCTCTGCGGTTTTCCTCCTGCAGCAGCTTTTCCTGCAGCGCCAGCTTTTCCTCCAGCTCCTGCTGGCGGATCCTGCTCTCGGCTTCCGCCTGCTTGGTCTTCGTCATCTCCGTGACGTCAACGCACATGCCCAGAAGGCACAGCCTGCCCGATCCGTCCGTAAAGGTCAGCTTCGTCGTCTGCAGATTCCGGGGAATCCCGACAGCGTCCGGTACATCCTCGAAAAAGACGTAGGGCTCAGCCATCGCCGTCGCTTTCCGGTCATCCTCCACAAAATGGTCTGCCGTCACCGGATCAAATATATCGTGATCGGTCAGCCCGACCACCTGGTCGGGGTTCTCCTTATGGGCGTACTCGGCAAAGGACTGGTTGCAGGCCAGGTAGCGGCCGGTCGCGACCTCCTTGGAAAAGGTCATGGCGGGCATATTGGTCAGAAGGGCCCCGACGGATCCCATCAGCTCGGCCATTTTTCCCGCGTTTTTCGCCTCCTCCGTCAGGCGCAGATTGTCCGCCTCCGTCTTCTCGTATAAGTGGGAAAAAAGGAGTATGTAGGCGAACATGACGCCCAGGAAAAAGCAGCAGGGCTGGAAGGGGTAGATCGCGTCGACGGAGATCCAGTAGGTATAGATGAACACGCCCAGCGCCGGGATGATGGAGAAACCCAGCGTTGTCAGAAGTGTCCGCCTGTCCGCACCTTTCCCGGTGTGGAGAAGCACGAGGATCCCGATCACGGGGATAAAATAATAGATGAGGTTCAGGTTCGAGAAGATCCCGAAGAGCGGTCCCCTGGCGTACCGGTTTGCATCGTCCCCGATCTTCCACAAAAGGTCCATCCCTGTCATGGTCAGGAAGACCAGACTCAGATTAAAGAGCCACGGAATCGAAAACAGGAAATTCATCTTTTTCCCGGTTGCCCGGCTCCCGGAAAAGTGTTTTGCAAACTGGAACCAGATAAACGGAAGCGTGATATAGACCAGATAAAACAGAAAATTGATCAGAATGAACAGGCCGCGGCGAAATCCCGTGCCTGTATACAGTAAAATCCACAGGCAGTCCATCGCGACATAGAACATGGTCGTCCCGACCAGGATCATGGAAATGATCCTGTGCTCACTCTTTTTCAGCTTTCCGCTGACATCGACCAGTATGAGCGTCAGCCCCAGAAAGAGCATCGACGCGGTCAGCGCATATGTGACATTCATGACAGGACTCCTCTCGATCCTGCGCTGTCGATCAGGCAGGAACCTTTCAGGATCTCATTAAACGGGACTTCTTTTTTACAGGTAGGACAGTAATAGGTACCCTGGATCTGCCGGAAAGTCAGTTCCGTGCCGCAGATGCTGTGGACAGCCCTGCTTTTTTCTCCGCCCGGGATCCCTTCGGCCGGCCGGGATAAAAGAGAACCGCCGCTGACAGCTTCCAGCTGCTCCTGCTCCAGACTGCTGCCGCAGCCGCCGTCATTATTTATCTCATGATTCACGTTTACCTCCTCTCCGCAGCGTCTGCTGCAGATACTGGTCTCTTCTTTCCTCCGGGAGACTGCTCTCCGGTGCTTCCTGAAGCCTGCCCTCTTTTGCCTTTTGGGCCAGATCCACCGTCTCCCGATCGAGCCAGGATGCCGTCTCCATCACCAGGTGGACCGTCAGCATCGCCCTGATCTGCGGGATATTCTCCTGTGTGTACAGCGCAGAGAGCCTCCGCGCACTTTTACTGTTCATATAGAACTGTACGTCCCGCGGCACCCCCCAGGCATCCAGGATCCTGCCGAGAGGGTAGTCCTCGAGGAGGGCCTCCGCACACTCGTCAAAGGAAAGGGAGATTGCCTTATCCTCATCCTCTGCCAGGTTGACCTCCGCACCCGCAGCTTTTTTTTCAAAACGGTAGTTATCTGCCAGGAGACTCCGGATCTCCTCCTCCGTATACCCCAGCGCACCGAGCACATGGTCTGTAACCTTGCGCACATACTCCTGCTGCTCCATGCCGCCTGCATCCAGATTGAAGTACTCCTCCGCACTCCCCAGCAGACGATCGGGCCCTTCGATCTTCATCAGATATACGGCCGGATCCAGCCCCGACTGGGTCACGGCTCCGGGCATCAGGATCCCGAGGCCCAGTCCTGATTCACCGCCGCGGCAAAATCGTCCTGCACCCGGATCTTTTCGTCCCGCTGCATACTGCCGGCAATATCGGAATTTCTCCATTTGCCCAGCCCGGGGCCGTCAGAGGGGACTGCCGCCCCGCAGGCAGCCAAAAGCAGAAAAACCACACACAGCGCCGCTGCAGGCAGACGAAATCTTTTCATCCGCATCCTGAATCTCCTTTTGCGCAGACCGGTTCGCATGAAGCCCCTGCCTGCCGGTTTCTGAATAATCAAGACTCGCTTGCGAGTCTTGCGCGCGTATCCCACGACTGAAGTCACGGGTATTGCGCGATGAAGAATAAAAGCGTCTTCGTATCCGGACGCAGTTTCTGTCTCTTTCAACATCCTGCCCCATGTCAATTATAAGCCATAAGCGCATTTCACAAAAGCACTACCGCAAAACTTTTTCAGGCGCTGCGGACCGGGAAAAGAGTCCTTTTTGTCCGTTGGAAGCACAGAGATGTACCTCTCTCCCGGGGAACTGTCCCGGGGCCTCTCCCGGAGATCCCTGTTCTGGATATTCCTATTCCGGAGATATCTATCCCGGGAGCCTCTCACAGGAATAAAAAAGAGACAGAAGGCTGAGATCTGCCCCCTGTCTCCTTTTTTCTTTTCAGCTGTTGCTCCCTGGCCGTCAGCCGGAAAATGGTTATTGCTCCTTCGTCGCGAATCGGAAGAATGCATCCATTTCCTTTTTTGTCTCAAATCTGGCGAGGTAGAGGGTATCCCCCATCGCATGCGCCAGCACTTCGGGGAGGCGCTGCGTCAGTACGATCCTGTCTGCATATGCAGCCTTGACCTCCTCGTCCGTGTGCACATACTTGCGGCTGTCCCGGAGCCCCACGGACGCGCAGTAGTACTTCTTCGCCTCTTTTTCCGAAGCTCTGGCCCCCGAAACCTCTCCTGTTAAAGACTCCTCCTCCCGTACAAGCCGGTCAAATGCGACCATGTCCGCCCAGTCCTTGTATACGTCCGTGCTGCAGGCATAGTTCATCATGTCCGGCGAGAAGCCGCCCGACGGCCGCAGGTTCACCTCCAGGCCGACGATCGTGCCCTTTTTTCCGAGGTGATCGTGGTCCGCGGTCAGGCGGAAAAACTCAAAGTGGATGAACCGGCTTTTGATCCCGAAGGCCTTCACGCACCTTCGCCCCGCTTCGCGCAGATCCTTCTCGATCTGTTTTTTGATATAAAATGCGCAGCTCATCTGGTCATTGACGATATCCATGATCGAGAGCATCGTGTGGTTCCCTGTCTCGAGAAGAGGCCGGCCTTCACTGTCGATGATCGCGTCATAGGAATGGACGTCCCCGCAGACGAATTCTTCCATGATGAACTGCACACCCCCCGGATCCATCCCGTGAAAAATCCGGAGCTCTTCTTCTGTGCTGATCTTGTAGGTGTCCGCTGCACCGACGCCGTTGTCGGGCTTTACGATCACCGGATAGCCGACCTTTTCGATAAAGGCCAGACTGCCTTCGAGGTCTGTCACCAGATGATACCGTGCGCACGGGATCCCTGCCTGTTCATAATATTTCTTCATGCCGGATTTGCATTTGATCCGGGAGAGTTCCTCCGGCTTCATGCCCGGGATATTGAAGTCCTCGCGGAGCCTGGCGTCCTGCTCCAGCCAGTACTCATTGTTGCTCTCGAGCCCGTCGATCCTTCCGTGCTTAAAACAGAAATACGCGACCGCGCGGTACATGTCCTCATAGCTCTCCATGCTGTCGACGCGGTAATACTCGGTCAACGCCTCCTGCAGCGCGGGATGCAGGGCATCGTAGGGCGTATCCCCGATCCCCAGTACATTGACGCCGTCAGCGCTGAGCTGAATGCAGAAGTTCCGGTAGTTTTCCGGGAAATGCGGTGACACAAAGATAAAATTTTTCATCAGACGCCGGATCCTTTCCTCCTGGTGTATGCCGGTGACCCTTTACGAGCGCGGCATTTGAGGTGTCTCGGGACAGGAAAAGCGTTCAGTCTCCTCTTTCAGACAGGCCTGAAAATGCAGAGCCTTTTCCGGTATGGCAAAAAACTGCCCTGTCCCTCCACAAAACAGAGTAGCAGGATTCATAGCTGATGACAATATAAAATTTCTGTTTTGCGATACATTATGTTCGCTTTAGCGTTTTTACACAAGGCCATGATGCCTCCAGCCCAAAGATGTCCCGGTCAATACGGGACACTTGCCCGGACTAAGACCGAAGTGTCGATAACAGTCGGCTTGTTACTTTTTCCCGATGTTGGTACAACGTTTCTGGTCTGGCTGTACAATGGTACAGCCGCTCTAAGAAAAAGCGGTCTCAAAAAAAGTCATCTCAAAAAAAGTCATCTCAAATGTGGTGATTTCGGAAAA
Source organism: Lachnospiraceae bacterium (assembly GCA_017513005.1). Classification (GTDB taxonomy): domain Bacteria; phylum Bacillota; class Clostridia; order Lachnospirales; family Lachnospiraceae; genus CAG-791. Next base: position 50,015 of record JAFWDM010000045.1, on the reverse strand, counting down.
CAGAAAGGAGGTCAACACATGTTTCGTGGGATAAATACTCCGTGGCAGGACATTCTATCAGAAGGATATCGGGATGTCAGACAGGTTCAACACCTGTTTCATTTTTCAAAGTCAGAACTTTCCGCTCTTTTGAAGGTTCAGAGGACATTTCCCTTTTTTACCAATCCCTACTATCTTTCGCTGATCGATACCGACGATCCGAAAGATCCGATCCGCATGATGTCGATCCCGAATCTGGCAGAAGCATCGGCAGGCGGGAGCTTTGATACCAGCGGTGAAAAGGAGAACACCGTCCTGACAGGGCTCCAGCACAAATACCCGGAGACCGCTCTGGTCCTTTCAACCAACCAATGCGCCATGTACTGCCGGTTCTGCTTCCGGAAGAGAATGATCGGACTCTCAAAAGGCGAGACGCCCGGCCACATCACCGAGATCGCTTCCTATATTCGGGCACACGAAGAGATCTCCAGCGTCCTGATCAGCGGCGGGGATGCTTTCATGAACAGCAATGAGACGATCCGGTTCTATCTGGAATCCCTGTCCGGTATCCCGCACCTTGACCTGATCCGGTTCGGCACACGGACGCCTGTCGTACTCCCCCAGAGGATCACTTCCGATCTGGAGCTGCTGTCTATTCTCGGAAAGTATTGTAAAGAAAAACGGATCTACGTCGTGACGCAGTTCAATCACCCCCGCGAGGTGACAAAGGAATCGGCAGCGGCGGTTGACCACCTTATGGCTCTCGGTATCCCTGTGCGCAACCAGACAGTCCTTCTGCGCGGAATTAATGACGACCCGGAGGTCCTCGGACTGCTTTTAAAGAGGCTGACTGCGATCGGCGTACAGCCCTATTACATCTTCCAGTGCCGCCCCGTGCGGGGCGTCAAGGGCCGGTTCCAGGTTCCCCTACCCAAAGGTGCGGACATCGTCCAGGCGGCCGCTTCCCGGCAAAACGGCCTGGGCAAGTCCTTCCGCTACGCCCTCTCCCACGAAGAGGGAAAAATCGAGATCCTGGGGAGGATCGACGGGCGCAACATGATGTTCAGATATCATCAGGCCAAATCCCCCCAAAAACGCGGACAGATCTTCACGCGGCCGGTCGAAGAGGATCAGTGCTGGCTCTGAATTCCTGTCCGTGAAAAGGGCCCCGCTATCAGCAGTTTTCCTGCCGATAGCGGGACCTTTTTTATTCTTTATCGCGCAATGCCCGTGACCTCATTTCGTTTCCCTGATATAGACACTGACCCTGCTCTGAATAATATCTGCGGTCTCCTCCGCCGTCTTCTGGCCTGCATAAAACGCGCCGGTCTCCTCATTGATGATCCTGGAAATATTTTCATCGATCATCATTCTGGCATGGGCATTCTCCAGGATGCGCATGACCTCGTCGATGTCCTTCTGCTGCGGCCGGGGCATCCTGATCTGCTTTCCGTTCAGGAACATGGAGCTCTCGATTTCTTCCGTAACCTTTTTCCCCTCCTCATCCGTATAGGTATAGGTCCTGGGCTGCATGGCCTTCTCTGCTTCTGCCAGGAGTGCCTTTCTGCTGACCGGAAAACCATACTCTATATTGTTTTGATATTCATCCAGATACAAAGTGCGCAGAAAGTCCCAGCAGGCCTCTTTCTCCTTTGTCGCATGGCTCATGGCGATCATGGCAGTCGTCTGCAGCACAGGACCGTTCTCTCCGTTTCCGGGATACCCCATGAAGGAAGCCTCTTCCCCGATATATACGTAGCGTTCCCGCATCCAGGTGTCAAAGTCATACAGATACGTGTCGCGGACCAGCTGTTTCCCCTCCAGCATCAGTGCCTCCTGTGCTTCCCAGTCAACCGCATCGTAATTGAGCGTTTCGGGGAATTTTTCCGTGAACCTGAGCAGGCTGATAAACGAATCGGAATCAAAGCTGCAAGTCAGGCTGTTCCAGTCCACAAACTGATCGGTCGCGAAGTACATGACCATATAGAGGACGGACTCGCGGCTTGCGAGGCCCAGGGCGGTATCATAGCCGATGTTCCTGTCTCGTATCATCCTTTCCAGATCGGAAATCTTCACGCCTTTCGAATCTCCGAAATCCTTCTTCCTGCCCATCATGCCGATGACGCCGAAATCGGGTGTGACGAAGACCATTTTCCCGTCGATCCGGAATGCATCCAGCACATTTTCAAGGTATGCATTTCCGGAAATATCCGGATCCGATGAAAACATCGGCTCCAGATCCTCGAACAGTCCCTTGGCAGCATAGCTTTCAACCGGCATATCCGCGGAGACGTCGATCAGGTCCGGGATGTTTCCCGCCGCGATCTCTGTGTTGAGCCTGTTGCCCCCTTCTTCGTCATAGCGGTATTCCTGAATGTTGATCCTGTACCTGTCGTTCGACTTGTTAAAGTTGACCACAGCCTTCCTGAGGTCGGCTTCCGCATAGTTGCAGCCGAGCGTCAAAACGGTTTTTTCCCCGACGGTCGAGGGGTCTGCTTTTTTCAGAAGCTCCACACTCATGCCGCCGCTGCCGGTATGGGAATGCACTATCGCACTGTCCATGGACAGGAGCGCGCAGCCCTGTACCCAGTTCAGGCTCAGATCGGAAGCAATGAAATCCACGATTTCGACAGGTTCCGATCCGTCAAGTCTGAACCCGAATATCCCCGCTTCGCTTGCGCCGAAAAAATCATACCCGCTGTGTCCGGAGGAAATGCTGTCAAAATTATAAAAACCTTCTGCAGAAAGCTTCGCCTCTGCAAAAGTGCCCTTTTCCGGATCCAGCTTCCAGGCGGAACTCCCTCCGGTGCCGGATCCGGAGCCGGCCAGGATGAAGTCTCCTTCCCCGTTCAGGCAGATTCCTCCGTAAAACCCGGCCGATGGAAGTCCGGCCTTCTTCAGTTCCTTCCCGTCCCCGGCGGAATGGATCCGCAGATCATTCTCTGTGAGCATAACGATATACCGGTCACTGCAGATGATATTGCGCACATAAAAGTCCTCGTCTGCCTCCACCACCTGATCCCAGTTTTCCGTCATCTCTGCGCCGCGGTCCCCGGAGGCTTCCTCAGGAGGGGCAAGTGAGGAAAGATGCCACTCAGAGCTGTCGCTGCCCTCCTCGTAAACGCTTCTGAGAACGATGACGCTGCCGTCCTTCTGGATACCGGTTCCGGATATCCACCCGTTTTCCGGAGAAGGAACGCGCAAAGTCTGCGCATTTTTCCCCTCTTTATCAAAGCTGCACAGCCAGGATCCGTCCTCCGATCCATAGACCGTATATATGACGTAATATCTGCCGTCGACCGCCGTAATCCCCCGGATAAGACCGTCGCTGTCATCCGGGCTCGTGTAGCTATCCATATCGCCGGGATCGTCTTCACCCGCATCTTCCGATGCGCTCATGGGGATTTTTTCCATCGGCGAATCGATCACGCGAAAGACGACATCCGGATCGATTGATGTTTTTTCCTGCCCCGTGCCTGCGGGGCTTCCGGAACCGCATCCCGCCAGAATCCCGGCGGACACGACTGCGGCGAGAACTGCACCGATGCTCCCTCTGAGTATCCTTTTGATGAGTATCCTTTTGATGACTTTGCTTTCAATGCATTTGCTTTTGGTGACTCTGCTTTTGATCATGTTTTCTGCTGTTTCTCTCCTTCCGCCTGCCATTTCTCTCCTTCCGCCTGCCCCTCGATTAAGCAGCCGCGCACTTATATACAACTAACCTCCAGTTGCGAAAAACGCGCTGTGCCGGTTAACAACGGTGGATACTCATTGTATTCAACGTACACTAACGGCATATAAACGCGTCTATAACCCGTTTGTATCGTAAATGTATACTTTGTGAAATCTTTAAAAGTGAAATCTTTAAAATGTTTCTTCTTTTTTCATGCGCCCATACGCTCCGTTAACCGGGATCCCCGGAAGTGCGGCGCATGCGGCGTCTGTTCTTGCATCTTTGTACAAAGGAGGGAAAACCGAAACTATGAAAGCAGGATTTATAGGCCTTGGAATCATGGGCAGGCCGATGGCAAAGAACCTTCTCCGGGCAGGGGTCGAAGTCTTCTGCGCGGATCTGAACAGGGAGGCGGTCGCCGACGTCACGGCAGCCGGCGGCAGGGAGGCTTCCTTTGCGGAGATCGGCTCCACCTGCCCCGTCATCATCACGATGGTTCCTGACGGAAATATCGTGAAATCCATTCTGTTCGGGGAAAACGGTGTCGTCTCGACCATCAGACCCGGTGCGCTCGTCTGTGACATGAGCTCCGTCATGCCTGCCGAGTCGCAGTATTGCTATGAGAAACTGAAGGAAAAGGGGGTCGGGTTTGTTGATGCACCTGTTTCCGGGGGAGAGGCCGGCGCAGTCGAAGGGACTCTGGCGATCATGTGCGGCGGTGACCGGGAGGACTTCGATGCCATGAAACCGTATTTTGATATTCTGGGAAAATCCGCGCTCCTGATCGGTCCCAGCGGGAGCGGTGCCACGGCAAAGCTTGCGAACCAGATGATCGTCAACAACACGATCGCGGTCGTCTCCGAAGCCTTCGTCTTTGCCGCCAAAGCAGGCGCGGACCCGGAGAAGGTATACCATGCGATCCGCGGCGGACTGGCGGGAAGCGCCGTCCTGGACGCAAAGATCCCCATGATCCTGGAACGCAATTTCAAGCCCGGCGGCCCGATCCGGATCAACCACAAGGATATCAAAAACTGCGTGAACGCCGCCCATGCGGTCGATGTGCCGGTCCCCTATACGGCGCAGCTCTATGAGATCCTGCAGACTCTCAAGATTCATGGCCGCATGAATGACGACCACGGCGGAATCGTCCGGTATTTTGAAAAACTTGCCGACTGCGAGGTAAGACGTCCGGAGTAAACCTGCCGGTCAAACACGAAAGAAAGCAGGCATTTTACGAATTTTTCACAAAAGGCACCGGCGCCCGGCGCCTCTGACAAAAGAAGGAGTGTAAAAATGTCGATCCATGCAAACATTCTGACTTCCTATCAGAAAATCAACGAGGCAGCGGCGGATGCGCTTCTGGCGAAAGAGATCCGGAAAAGCAATAAAAAAATCGTCGTCCTCGATGATGACCCCACCGGCGTGCAGACGGTTCACGATATCCATGTCTACACAGGCTGGAACCACGACACTATCCTGGCCGCTTTCCTGGAGGAAAACAATCTGTTTTACATCCTGACCAACTCCCGTGGGTTTACTGCACAGGAGACCGAAAAAGCCCACCATGAGATCGCCGCTGTTGTGGATGCGGTGGCCAGGGAGACCGGCCGGGACTATATTTACATCAGCCGCAGCGACTCCACCCTGCGCGGACACTATCCTCTGGAAACCGAGCTGCTGAAAGGCGATTATGAAAAATACACGGGCAAAAAAATCGACGGTGAGATCCTCTGCCCTTTTTTTAAGGAGGGCGGACGCTTTACACTGGAAAATGTACACTACGTAAAATACGGGGACAAACTGGTAAATGCCTGCGAAACAGAATTTGCCAGGGACAGAACCTTCGGATACAGGGCGGATTCCCTGCCTGCCTACGTCGAGGAAAAAACCGGAGGCGCCTACAGGGCGGCAGACGTCACCTGTATCGCACTGGAAGATCTCCATGCGATGGATTTTGACAAAATCGAGACACAGCTTCTCTCCGTACGGAACTTCAACAAAATCATCGTCAACGCCGTGGACTACGCGGATCTGAAGGTTTTCTGCATCGCGCTTTTCAGGGCAATGGCAAAGGGGAAGGTCTTTCTGTTCCGCACGGCGGCTTCCATCGTCAAAGTCATGGGCGGTGTCACAGACCAGCCCCTTCTGACGAGAGAGCAGATGATCGTCAAAGAGACCGCAAACGGCGGCATCATCATCATTGGCTCACATACCAACAAGACTACTGCCCAGCTCGAAGCCCTCAAAAAGCTCCCCGACATCGAATTTGTCGAGCTCGACGCAGCACTGGTTCGCTATGAAAACGCTTTTGAAAAGGAAGTCCGCAGGTGCCTCGCCATAGAAGAAGACTGTATCCGCAGAGGCAGGACCGTCTGCTGCTACACGACCCGCACGCTCATTACCGCGGACACCGGCAACAAGGAAGATGACCTCCGGCTCGCCGTCCGCATCTCTGAAGCCGTGCAGTCCCTGGTGGGACAGCTGACGGTCACGCCCGCATTCGTCATCGCCAAGGGCGGTATCACCTCCAGCGATATCGGCACCAAAGCACTTGCCGTAAAATGCGCCACCGTTCTGGGACAGATCCGTCCCGGTATCCCGGTCTGGCAGACCGGAAAGGAGAGCCGGTTCCCGCAGACGCCCTACGTGATTTTCCCCGGAAACGTCGGGGAGGACTCGACCCTGCGCGAAGCGGTTGAAATCCTTACGGGGAAATGACAGAGGCGGAAGAACCCCCTTTTGAGACGAGCGATAAAATCCCATCGCTCATCACCTTCCACCGCGTCTCCGGCTGCCGTTTCAAGAAACCGGGATACCGGAGTTTCCCGGCTCAGCCGAAGCGTTAGACACTCTTTGGATCGGCTTATTTGCCTGCAGGCGATGTGCGCGATCCCGCCTTCTAAGGGAAAGGAGATTTCATATGGTTTACGGATTAAGCGGACAAAGGATGCTGCTTGCGCTTGCGATCGGTATCATCCTTCTGATCATCATGGTCTTAAAGACAAAGATTCAGGCCTTCCTGGCCCTGATCACCACGACTGTCCTGGTCGGCGTGATCGGCGGCATGCCGCTGCTCAACGTCACTCTGGAGGACGGGAGGACCTTCGGGATCATCAACTCGATCACCTCCGGCTTCGGAGGTACCCTGGGAAACATCGGAATTATCATCGGCTTCGGTGTCATGATGGGACAGCTCTTCGAGGCGACCGGCGCTGCAAAGCGGATGGCCTACACCTTCCTGAAGCTCTTCGGCAGGCGGCGTGAGGAAGAGGCGCTGGCCTTTACAGGATTTCTCGTCTCGATCCCGATCTTCTGCGATTCCGGCTTTGTCGTCCTCGCCCCTATCGCAAAGGCTCTCTCCAGAGCCACAAAAAAATCCGTCATTGCGCTGGGCGTCTCCCTGGCGGCGGGACTCGTCATCACCCACTCCATGGTCCCTCCTACGCCGGGGCCCCTCGGCGTCTGCGGCATCTTCGGTATCGATGTCGGTTTCTTTATCCTCCTGTCCATCGTCCTCTCACTGCCCATGGCGATTGCCTGCATCCTGTATGCCCGCACCGTTCTGGCAAAGAAATATTACTGGCTCCTGGATAAGGACGATAAGCCCTATGCAGCCAGATACCAGGCGCCCGATTATGAAGAAGCCTTCCGGATGGACACGAAGGGAATCCCCGGAACCCTGGAATCCTTTATGCCCCTGCTTCTGCCCATCCTCCTGATCCTGATCAACACAGTCGCTTCCGCACTCGGCGCAACCACCGGTTTCATCGGGATCCTCGTCTTTCTGGGCCAGCCGATCATTGCCGTCGGCCTGGGGCTTATGTGTGCCATCTTTACGCTCGGCAGGCGTCTGAGCCGCCGGTCCGCCCTGGCAGAAATGGAGAAGGGGATGGCCTCCGCAGGCATCATCATGCTGGTCACGGGCGGCGGCGGTGCCCTGGGCCAGATCATCAAGGATTCCGGTCTCGGTACCTTTATGGCAGAGGGCCTGTCCAGGACAGCGATTCCCATGATCATCCTGCCTCTGGTCATTTCCACAGCCATGCGCTTTATCCAGGGCTCAGGGACAGTGGCCATGATGACGGCGGCCTCTATTTCCGCCCCGATCCTCCTTGCCGGCGAGGTCAATCCCACCCTGGGCGCGATCGCCTGCTGCGTCGGCTCCCTCTTTTTCGGCTATTTCAACGACTCCTATTTCTGGGTCGTCAACCGGACACTGGGCGTCAGCGAAGCAAAGGACCAGCTCAGGATCTGGTCCGTTACATCGACCATCGCCTGGGCAGTGGGCGTCGTCGAGATTCTGATCCTGAGCCTCTTTATGCACTGACTTATGCACTGAAAGACAGCCTCCCTGCGGGCAGGTCCGGCTGCCCTGCGGTGCAGTTTTTTGCCCGAGGCAGCAGATTCAGGCCCTGCACGGGAGTCTTGCGCACCGCATCCGTGCGCATCCTCGCGGAGCGTTTATTCTTCATCGCGGGATTGTCCCCACGATGAAGCGAGTTTCCCTTTTTGCGCGCGTATCCCACGACTGAACTCATGGGTATTGTGCGATGAAGAATAAAACGGATATACATGGGGAGCTGATCGAGTCGGTATCACGTATCACGAAACCGCTGTAAACAGGTATAGTACGGAGGGGGAATATGGCTGCATGTATCGTAATAGCAGATGATCTGACCGGGGCGAACGCGACCGGCGTATTGTTGACAAAATTGCAGTACCGCGCAACGACGGTCATGCAGCCGGATCATTGCGGTCCGGAACTGCTGTACAAATATGACTGCCTTCTGTATCCCACGGACAGCCGGGGTGTGGATGCGGCAGAAGCCTACCGCAGAGTCTTTACAGCAGCGCAGACATTCAAAAATGATGACGTCCTCCTCTATGGAAAGAGGATCGATTCCACACTCCGCGGAAACCTGGGAAGCGAGACGGATGCCATGCTGGACAGCCTGGGGGAGGACTACATCGCCGTAGCCGTCCCCTGCTTTCCCTCCTCGGGACGGATCGTTGTCGGCAACTGCCTGCTGGTAAACGGAGTGCCCGTGCACCTTACGGATATCGCCGGCGATCCCAAATGCCCTGTCAGAATCTCTGAAGTAGACACTCTGTTCCGGCAGCAGAGCAGATATACGGTCGCGTCCATCCGGCTCAAAGACATGATAGACGGCCACAATGCACTGGCGCAGAAGATCCGGTCTCTGAACCGGAGGGGAGTCCGCATTTTCACCATGGACTGCATCTCCCAGGAGGATCTCGATCTGATCGCAGATGCCTGCATCGCCAGCGGGAAAAAAATCGTGGCGGTGGATCCCGGTCCCTTCACTGCGGCACTGATGCGCAGAATGGTCAGCCCCAGGCGGGAAAGCAGAGAGAAACAGATCCTGCTCGTCATCGGCAGTGTAAATCCCTCCACGACCGCCCAGCTGGAGGAATTCTGGCGGACACAAAAGAGCGTGAATGCCTTCGTAAAAACCCGCCTGCTTCTGGAGAAAGACTCCTGCGAACAGGAAATCCAGCGGGTCGTCTCGGCAGTCCTGCAGACAGCGAATCACAATATCGTCTCCTCCGTCGTGGGGGACGGTGTCTACCCGGAAAACCGGATCGACTTCCTTCCATACATGGAAAAAGACCACTGCACCCTGGAGGAAGTGACAGGGCGGATCAACCGCGCCTTTGCGGAGATCACCCTGCGCATCCTGCGCGCTGAGCCTTCTTTCGGCGGCCTCTATGCGAGCGGCGGCGACGTGACACAGGCGATCTGCGCCGCCTCCGGCGCCGCAGGCCTGGATCTCAGGGACGAAGTCCTGCCTCTCGCCGCCTACGGCCGGTTTACAGGCGGGGAACTGGATGGAATCGATTTTGTCACGAAGGGCGGAAGCCAGGGGGATAAACAGGCACTGATTCGCTGCGTCGACTATTTGCAGGAAAAGATGAAAGCGTATTCTGCGCCATGACAGCGCCTGGTAGGGAGCCCGGGGACAGACCGCTGCAGACAAGCCGTTACTGTACACGCCCCCTCGAAGGGCGGTAGCAAAGCTTTGCATTGCAGTAACTTTGCGCAAACATTCCGGCGGGCCCGGGCGGCAGTCCCTGTGGTATACTTTACTGAGGAAGGAGAGAATAAATGAGCAGAAAACCTGTGATCGCAGTCCCTGTCGGAGATCCCGCGGGCATTGGCCCCGAGATCGTCGCAAAGGCCTGTGCGAAAAAAAGCGTCAGCGATGCCGCCGACATCATCGTGATCGGAGACCGGCAGATCATGAAAAAAGCCATTGAGATCACTCACACTGACCTTACAGTCAACGTGGTGGACAGACCGGCGGACGGAAAGTACCTCCCCGGGATCCTGAACCTGATCGACCTGGCCAACATCGATCAGTCCAGGTTTTCCTACGGTGCCGTGCAGGCCATGTGCGGGAAGGCGGCCTTTGAATACATTCAGAAGAGCATCGAACTCGCCATGGCAAAGGAGGCGGACGCGGTCGCGACGACGCCGATCAATAAAGAAGCCCTGCATGCTGCCCAGGTTCCCTACATCGGCCATACGGAAATCTTCGGTGCGCTGACCGGAACGAAGAACCCCCTGACCATGTTTGAGACAAACGGGCTCCGTGTCTTTTTCCTCACACGCCACAAATCCCTGCGGGATATGCTGGACGACATCACAAAGGAAAATATCAAGGCCTGTGTAAAGGAGAGCCTGGCGGCCCTGCGCCGCCTCGGCGTTACCGAAGGCACGATGGCGGTGGCCGGCCTGAACCCCCACTGCGGCGAGCACGGGCTCTTTGGCTGGGAAGAGGTCAACGAGATCACCCCCGCTGTCGAGGAGCTGCAGGCAGAGGGCTGTCCTGTCACCGGTCCCATCGGAGCGGATTCTGTCTTTCACCAGGCCGCGCTGGGACGCTACAACAGCGTCCTCTCCCTCTACCACGACCAGGGACATATCGCGACCAAGACGCTGGACTTTGACCGCACGATCTCCATCACCAACGGCATGCCGATCCTGCGCACCTCCGTGGATCACGGGACAGCCTTTGACATCGCCGGCAAAAACATCGCCAGTGAGATCAGCATGGCGGAAGCCATCCTCCTGGCTGCAAAATACGCGCCGTTTTTCAAGGAGAGTCCGCAGACCCCCTAATGCACCGGAGGAATGCACCATGGTACCCCCAAGCCAGCTGACAGGAGAAACAGCCCTATGAACCTGCATCATGATTCTGAAAATAAAAACAGTACTTCGAAATTCAACATGAAAGACTTTTCCATGAAGGGGGCTGCGAAAAGGATCCTCACCGCGATCCTGGCGCTGCTCGTCATCGGGACCATCCTCGGCGGATTTTACCGGGTGGACGAACAGGAGGCCGCCGTCGTCACCATGTTCGGCAGCGTGATCCGGACGGACACCGCCGGCCTCTACTTTAAAATCCCCTGGATCCAGCAGGTGACAAAGGTGGATACGACGATCCACGGCACGGGCCTTGGCTACGAGGTCGACGACGACGGGCAGGTCTTTACCGTCGACACGGAGGGGATCATGATCACTTCCGACTTCAATCTGATCGACATCGACTTTTACATGGAGTATCGCGTGTCGGATCCGGTCGCCTACCTGTACAATTCCAGGACACCCGAATATATCCTCAAAAATGTCGCCCTGGCGGCGATCCGTTCTACTGTGATCGACTTTACGGTCGACGACGCGATGACGACCGGGAAGGCACAGATCCAGTCGCTCGTGAAACAGAAGATGCAGGATGAACTGACGCGCCAGAACATCGGCCTCCAGGTAGTCAACATTACCGTCCAGGATGCGGAGCCCCCCACAGAGGAGATCGTGCATGCCTTTAAAGCGGTCGAGACCGCAAAACAGGGCAAGGATACCGCCATCAACAACGCGAACAAGTACCGGAACGAACAGCTCCCTGCCGCAGAGGCGACCGCGGATAAGATCGTACAGAACGCGGAGGCAAAAAAAGCCGGGCGCATCGCGGAGGCTGAAGGCCAGGTCGCGCGTTTTAATGCCATGTACGAGGAGTACAAAAATAATCCCCTGATCACAAAGCACCGCCTTTTTTATGAGACGCTGGAGGACATCATGCCGGGGCTGAAGGTCATCATCAGCGACGGAAACACCCAGACGATGTATCCGATCGAGAGCTTTTCCTCCGCGCCGGAAGGCACAGAGATTTCCGGGACAGGAGCCACCGGAGCAGGGACAGGCGGAGCCAGGACAACCGGTGACTGACTTGACTGCACACAGAAACACGCAAAACGGCGTACAGGTCCATCCTGTCGTTCTTTACTCGGAGGATATCATCACAGATATGAAGAAGAACATCAGCAAAGCTGGAATCATCATTGCAGTATTGATCGCCTGGTTCATCATCACCGGCAGCCTGTATACAGTGCACCCCAACCAATATGCAGCGATCCGGCAGTTCGGCCGGATCGTGAAAATCGAATCCTCACCGGGTCTCAAGGCCAAGCTTCCCTTTGTCCAGAACGTGCAGATCATTTCCGCGGCTACGAAGCTCTATGATGTCCCGCTCTCTGACGTGATCACCCGCGATAAAAAAAGCATGATCGCGGACAACTATGTCCTGTGGAAGGTCGTCGATCCCACCAGCTATATACGGACGCTGGATGCCATCGATGCCCGCGCCGAGGAGAGAATCGAAGCGGCTGTCTATAATGCGCTCAAAAACGTGATCTCCTCCCTGACACAGGACGAAGTCATTGAGGCCAGGGGCGAGAAGCTCACCCAGCTCCTCACGGCGGAGGCGAACTCCGACATCGGCGACTACGGCATTGAGATCCTCACCGCGGAGATCAAGGCGCTGGACCTTCCCGATGACAACAAGTCCGCCGTCTACGACCGCATGATCTCCGAGCGCCAGAACATCGCTGCCTCCTATACCGCACAGGGCGAGGCCGAAGCCCAGAAGATCAGAAACGAGACCGACAAAAATGTCACGGTCATGGTCGCCGATGCAAATAAAAACGCCGAGATCCTGGTCGCAGAGGGCGAGGCGGAATACATGAAGATCCTCCAAGAAGCCTACAACACCTCCGAAAAGGCGGATTTCTATAACTTTATCCGGTCCCTCGACGCGCTGAAGGCCTCCCTGAAGGGAGACAACAAAACTATTATTCTGGATAAAGATTCCGAACTGGCGAAGATCCTTTACGGGGAAAATGTGGAATAATGCCCTGCGCGGGCATCCGAAGATACACGCCGCACCGCGGGCAGTCATCTTTATCAGGATGACTGCCCGCTCTTTTTTTCTCACAGTGTCAGATTTACATACTCTGCATCGTATTACAAGTGAAGGCCTTCAATACAACAATTTAATGCAACAGCAACTGTATACGCTGACTCGGTCCGACCGCATACCGGCAGGTCAGCCGGGGGGGACCGTCATTGCAGAATCAACTTAGGAACCGGAGCGGAACAATGCCCTATATGGATAATGACAGTGCCGGACGGTTTGTGCGGTTATATTCCGATATGATCCTGCGGATCTGCTATCTGTACCTGAAACAGACGCAGGACGCGGAGGACATCTGTCAGGATGTTTTTCTGAAACTGCTTCTCAGGGAAACGGATTTTACTTCTCTGGAGCACGAGAAAGCCTGGATCATCCGGACAACGATCAACAGCTGCAAGGACCACCTGCGCAGAGCATTCTTCAGGAAGTCAGTGCCTCTGGAGACCGCGCGCGAACTGGCTGCGCCTGCTGTCGAGGAATCATACCTGCTGGACAAAGTCTTGCAGCTGCCGGAAAAATACCGGATCAGCCTGTTTCTTTACTACTATGAGGGATACAAGGTATACGAGATTGCTGAACTTCTCGGCAAACAGCCCAATACGGTCTCGGCCTATCTGTCCAGAGGGAAGAGAAAGCTGAAAGCAATGATTGAAAATGAGCGTCAATTGGAACAGGAAATAATAGTTCCCGGCGAAGCAGCAGAATGAAGTCCCGGAGCGCTGTCATAAAAACCGTGCTGTCATAGAAATCGATATCACGACGGGCGTGCTATCGCAGAGAAAAATGTCAGGGGGGCAGGGTCATGTCAGATCATTTCGAACAATATTTTGCAGATTCTTTCAGAGATTCCATCGAAGCCATCCGTTTTTCCACGGAGGGGAAAGAAACATTGTGCAGCAGTCTCCGGACTGCTGCCGCCCATCAGAAAAAAGGAGATAGAATGATGAAAAAAAGATTCACAGCATCCAGAACGGCGGTCATTGCCGCTGCTGTCGTACTCATCATGGCGGCGACCGTCTTTGCGGCAGGCAGAATCGTGAGTATCGGTTCCCATTCGCTGTCGTCCTATGATTATACCAGCCGGGAGGAGATCGATGCGGCACTGGAAGACGCCGGTTTCCAAAAGCTCCCGGAAAAACTTGCGGACAGCTTCGTGATGGATGGCGCAAATCTCGTCGCAAACGAAGGGATGGATGAGGCAGAGAACGTTGTTGATTCCTGGGAATCCTTTTCCGTTGCCTACAAGGATGATGCCGGGCGCACCCTGTATGTGGACCTGGCCCGGACCAACAGTGTCTATGAAGACATGAGCGGCTGGCCGAATCCTACACAGACACGCACGATTGACGGCATCGAGGTTCGCTATGACCGGACAGAACACTACATGGTGCCGGCAGACTACGAGGTCGATGAAGAGACCCTGCAGCGTGCTGAGCAGGAAGACCATTTTGCCATCAGCTACGGCACTCCCGAACCGGAAACGCTCTTTTTTGACAACATCCATTTCATTGCTGATGATGTCGTTTTTGAAATTCTCTCCAGTGACGACATCCCGACGGACACCATGTTCACTGCGGCGGAAGAGCTGATCAGATTGTATCCACGATGAAGTGGGTTTCCTTTTTGCGCCCGTATCCCACGACTGAAGCCGCGGATATTGTGCGATGAGAAGAATAAACAGCTGCCCTTGGTCTCAAAATTCGGGCGGGCAAGCATGTCGAAACATGCCTGCCCGCCCGCTTTCACAAGAAGTCACATAAATCGGTGATCCATCCCCTGTGCCTGTCAGGCAGCCCGCACCCGGAAGGGTTCCCTGCCTGTCAGGTAGCCTGCACCCGGAAGGGTTCCCTGCCGGCGTAAGTGGTATGGAGCAGTGCATGGGCTGTATGGGAATTCGGTTCCCCCAGGAATTTCTCGTACAGCTCGATGATCTGCGGATTGTTATGCGACTGACGCACAGTCTGCCGTTCGTCCTCACTGTAAATGGCATTGGCCCGCTTGAGGCGGAAGGTGTCCAGGATGTCCGGATCCTCGTCGGGAAGGAAGGCCGGGCGGACATAGGGCTGACCGCCCCCGTTTACACACCCGCCCGGGCAGCCCATAATTTCGATGAAGTGGTACTTGCTGGTGCCGTCTCTGATCTGGTCCAGAAGGATCCTTGCGCTGCGCATGCCGCTGCAGACTGCCATGTTAACTTTCATACCGCACATCTCGACAGTGGCTTCCCGGATGTCCTCAAAGCCGCGGAACTCGCGAAATTCCACCGGGTCGTGCTCTTTTCCTTCCAGCAGATAGTAGGCGGTCCGGCAGGCGGCTTCCATGACGCCGCCGGTGACACCGAAGATTACGCCGGCTCCGGAGTAATCCCCCATGATGTCCTGGTCGTACTCTTCGTCCGGCAGCTTCCTGAAGCGAATGCCTGCCCGCTTGATCATGTCGCCCAGCTCGCGTGTCGTGATGACCGCGTCCACGTCCCTGATGCCGCCCTTCATCAGCTGCGGACGCTCCTTCTCAAATTTTTTCGCGGTGCAGGGCATGACGGAGGCCACGAAAATATCCTTCGGGTCGATCCCCTTGACCTGTGCATAGTAGCTCTTTAAAATGGCTCCCTGCATCATGTGCGGGGACTTACAGGTGGAAACATGGCCTAAAAGGTCATGATACCAGGTCTCCGCGTAATTGATCCAGCCGGGTGAGCAGGAGGTGATCATAGGCAGTACGCCGCCTGATTTGATGCGGCCCAGAAGCTCGGTTCCCTCTTCCATGATGGTCAGGTCGGCACCGAAATTCACATCATATACCTTTTCAAACCCCAGGCGCCGCAGCGCTGCGGTCATTTTGCCTGTCACGGGTGTGCCTATGGGCATGCCGAATTCCTCTCCCAGGGCTGCCCGCACTGCCGGAGCCGTCTGGACGATCACGTGCATGCCTGCTTCCATGGCCGCGTAGATGCGCTCATCCTCCGGCTTGCTCATCAGGGCGCCGGTCGGACATACGGACACGCACTGTCCGCACATCAGACAGGGAGATTCTGCCAGCGACATGTTGTCCACAGGCCCGACGATCGTGTCAAAACCGCGGTTGATAAAGCCAAGGACTCCTCTGCCGTGTGCCTGTTCACAGCGCACGATGCAGCGGCCGCAGAGAATACATTTACTGGTGTCCCGGATGATGGCCGGCGTGAGGTCATCATAGGTCGCCGGTGTTTTCTCCCCCCTGAACTTATTCTCCCGGGCACCGACGAGTTTTGCCACATGGAGCAGCTCGCAGCTTCCGTTTTTATCACAGGCCTGACAGTTTGTCGCATGGTTGCTCAGGATCAGTTCCACGCTGTCCCGGCGGGCCCGCAGGGCCTTTGGCGTGGAGATCCGGATCTCCATGCCCTCGGATACCGGGTAGACACAGGCCGCGACCAGTCCTCTGGCGCCGGTGGCCTCCACCAGACAGACGCGGCAGGAACCCTGGCTGCACTCCCCGTCATGAAAGGAACACAATGTCGGGATCTCATAGCCGCACTGCCGGGCTGCCTGCAGAATAGTGTTCCCCTCCTCTACTTCGTAAGGGACACCTTCGATCTTTATTTTTATTTTTCTCATGGTTTTCCCTCCCTCACTCCACAATGATCGCATTGAACTGGCAGGCATCGACACAGGTGCCGCATTTGATGCACTTTTCCTGATCAATCACGAACGTTGTTTTGCCCGGAGTACCGGAGATCACCTCCACGGGACAGACGCGCGAACAGGCCGAACACATCCTGCACAGCTCCGGATCTATGGAATACCGGACCAGCCCCTTACAGACATGCGCCGGACATTTTTTGTCTACCACATGGGCGATGTATTCGTCGCGGAAATTGTATATAGTCGACTGGATGGGGTTTGCGGCCGTCTGCCCCAGCGCACAGAGTGAATTGGTGCGGCAGATAGCAGCCAGCTCTTCGAGCTCGTCGAAATCCTGCATCGTGCCGTGCCCGTCCGTGATGCGGTCGAGAACCTCCAGCATTCGTTTCGTACCGATCCGGCAGGGCGCACACTTGCCGCAGCTCTCATCCCGGATAAAGCCCATGTAGAACCTGGCAACATCCACCATGCAGTTATCCTCGTCCATGACAATGGCGCCGCCCGAGCCCATCATGGAGCCGGCAGCAACCATATTGTCAAAATCAATGGGGGTATCCAGAGCGGCTGTCGGCAGGGAACCGCCGGACGGGCCGCCCGTCTGAATGGCCTTGAACTTCCTGCCGTTCTGAATGCCGCCGCCGATGTCATAGACCAGTTCCCGCAGAGTGACTCCCATGGGGATCTCCACCAGGCCGACATTGTTGACTTTACCGCCCAGACAGAAGACCTTGGTGCCCGGACTTTTTTCGGTGCCATATGACCGGAAGTCCTTCGTGCCGTGGCGGAGAATATAGGGAACAGTGGCCAGGGTCTCCACATTGTTGACGATCGTCGGTTTTCCCCACAGGCCGGACACAGCCGGAAAGGGCGGGCGGGAACGGGGCATGCCGCGCTGTCCCATGATGGAATTCAACAGACCTGTCTCCTCGCCGCAGACAAAGGCCCCTGCGCCCAGGCGGACGTGTGCGTGAAAGTCAAAACCTGTTCCCAGAATGTCATTGCCCAGAAGCCCCCGCTCCTCGGCCATTTTGATCGCAGCGCGCACGCGGCGCACGGCAACGGGATACTCGGCGCGGATATAGAAATAGCCCTGCTGCGCACCGATGGCATATCCTGCGATCGCCATTCCTTCGATGACCGCCAGCGGATTATCCTCCAGAATGGAACGGTCCATGAAGGCCCCCGGATCGCCCTCGTCTCCGTTACAGACGACATACTTTTCATCGCTGTCGGAAGCGGCTGCGAACTTCCACTTCAGGCCGGTAGGGAACCCGCCGCCCCCGCGTCCGCGCAGACCCGAATCCAGGACAGCCTGCCAGACCTCTTCCGGAGACATGGAGAGCGCCTTCATCAGTCCCTCGAAGCCCTCCATTCCCAGTGCCTCCTCGATATTGTCGGGGTCGATCACACCGCAGCCATGAAGGGCGATGCGCTTCTGTTTTTTGTAGAAAGTAAAGTCCTCCAGTTTTCTGATCTTCTCGCCTGTGTCCGGGTTCTCATAGACCAGACGCTCCACGATCACGCCGTCGCGGATATCTTTGACTACGATTTCCTCAATGTCGGATTCAGAGACCAGACAATAGGTGACATCCTCCGGATAGATTCGTACAAACGGCCCCTGGGAGCACAGTCCAAAGCATCCGACTACACGGATCTCTGCCTTCTCTGTCAGCTGAAAGTTCTCCAGACATTCCTCGAAGCGCTCTTTGATCTCCCGGGTTCCGCCGGACATGCAGCCCGTACCGCCGCAGAGGCAGATATGCTTTCTGCCGTCTGTTCCGCTGAATTTCGCTTTCAACGCTGCCGAATAACGGGCAGCATTTTTTCTCAGATCTTCACAGCTGTTGTACATCATTGCTCACCTCCCGAATCGCGGTATCGGGCGATGATGCCGGCCACCTGGTTTGCCCTGACGCGGGAGTGGATCCTGCCGTTGATCGTCACGGCGGGAGCTGCCGCGCAGGCGCCCAGACAGCGCAGGGCATCGATGGAGAAAAGCCCGTCCCCGGTCGTCCCGCCCGGCTCGATGCCCAGGATCTCTGAGAACTGGTCGATGATCCGCCCGGCACCCTTGACGTAACATGCCGTTCCCAGGCAGCATCCAATGACATATTTCCCTTTCGGGACCTGCGAAAAAAAGGAGTAGAACGTCACGACACCGTGAATCTCCGGAACAGGTATTTCTGTGTACTCCGAGACGGCTTCCTGCACATCGACAGGGATATAACCGAATTCCTTTTGTATGTCGCTGAGAATCATGATCAGCGGCGTTTTTTCGTCCGCGTAGCTGTCACAGATCTCGTAGATTCTGGTCAGCGCGGCTTGATTGATACAGGCCATAACTGCCTCCTCCTGATGAAAATCTTGTTCGTGTTTACGAAATCATGTCTATAATTGTCCGATATAATGGTGGAGTATAGCAAAATTATCTGCTTTTATTAATTATTTGTGCATATGGTATCGCTATTACGTTTATAATATTTCCTGCCCATCTCCCATCTGCCACATTCCTCTTCATAAAAAGTGTACCCATGCCAGTCCCGCAAGAGGATCCACAAATGCAAAAACTGCTTTCAGGCACAATACCTGAAAGCGGTTTTGCGTGGCACAAAGGTTTGCGAGGCAGCCTGTGTTTTTACAAATTCCTTACGATCACACCTACCCCGTCCGGAATGACTGTAACGGTATAGTCATCCTTCCCTGTAAGCGCGACAGCGATCTCCATCGCCTCTTCTACGTTTCTGGCCGGGATCATGTGCATTTCCTCTACCGTGCGGTCATCACAGTCGGAGACAAAAATCACCTTAGCTTTCATTAAGACCCGGCAGAGGATCTGTGACTGCCACTGGTCAATGATGGTATTCTCCGGCAATGTCTCCAGAAATCCATTCATCATAACCTGCAGATTCCGCTCATTTTTGAAGGTTTCATGGAAGGATCTGCCCCCGTCCCCGTCGTTTGCACGGGACAGCATGACGATCACGCCATCCTTTTTGACAGTCGCTTCCGCTGCGGTCATTCCTTTGACAGCCTGGTAGATATTCTGGTCCAGAGGATACCCTCCGTTAGTGGTGACAGCGATGTCCGCGGGAACGGCATCGACCCGGCATTTGGAAGCCAGAAAATCCGTTCCGGCACGGTGGGCCAGATCACAGTCACCGGCAACGGCGTATACAGGTTCATGTGCGGCATCGATCACGACATTGACGATAAAAGCCAGCCGGATGGCTCGCGCGGCATAGAGCATGTCATTGTGTACCGGGTTGCCGTCGAGCACACCGGTACGCGCATAGGGGCTGGCGATAAAGTTTGCATTGTGGTTGTACATGACCGTTTCCCGGCTTGCGATCCCGGGAAGCACGCTTTTCCTTCCGCCGGAAAACCCCGCGAAAAAGTGAGGCTCGATAAAGCCCTCGCCCACAAGGAGATCGGCAAAGGCGGCGATCCTGTTTACGATCAGGTTCCCTCCGGACGGCAGCCTCCCGATCGAGACAAGATTTTCCTCGTCGTCACAGTCGTGAACTACGATTTTTTCATTCCTGAATATCTCTTCTCCATATCTCTCCAGAAGTTCCTGTCGGGTAGTCGGACGATGGAGCCCTGTCGAGACCAGGATCGTGATGTCGGCATCCGGATTCTTCAGACGGATCTCTTTCAGGATCAGGGGCATCATGATCTGGCTGGGAACAGGGCGTGTATGGTCGGAAGAGATCACGACGACCTTCTTTTTGCCGACGGCCAGATCACACAGCCTCGGTGAACCGATCGGGTTTTCAAGCGCCTCCTGCACCAGCGCGCTCCCGTCCTTCTCCGGCTGATAGTCATGCAGCCCGGACTGCAGTGCGCCTGCAAGATGACGGTCATCAACCATCAGGATCTGTTTTGATTTTCCGTAAGGAAGCTGGAATTCTCTCATATTTCCCTCCTTTCCCCGGTTATTATTCTCTTCTGCGAAGTGGTTCTTCTTTTCTCATACTCTACGCATACTGCATGCTTTTTTTCCTGCGCATTCTCTGCACACCCGTCCTCATCTCCTTATGAACCTGGTTCCGGACGCGTTCGGTCTGCTCCAATGCATCTTCAACCTGCACCTGTACACGCCCGTCCTGTTTTTGTTCGTGCCCGGCCTTCTCCTGTGCATTTTCATGTTCTGCATCGTAACGCGCCAGAAACTCATCAAAGAGCTTCTCCCCGCTTTTCCGCGCTTTTTCCGCCTCTTCCAATGTGCTGTAACAGCCCAGATACCTCGTCTTTCCCTGGAAAGTGATCTGTGCGCACCACTTTCCGCTGCGCACGGATTTGTATACTCCCCGGATCCCGCTGGTATTGTTTTTCGGCACTTTTCTGCTGCGGATATTCTCTATGCAGGTTCCTTCCACAAAATGTTTCGTTTCGGAGGGCCTGTTCATACAGCCGCAGCTGGTGGTATGCCCGCTCGTCAGACTGTACTGGCAGACAGATGTCTCCTTCCCGCATTTGCACACGCATTTCCAGTAGTGCTTTCTGTCGCGCTTTCCATCATACGCAATCACCGTCAGGTTCCCGAAAACCTTCCCGGTCAGATCCTTCAGCGGAGGCCTGCTCAGGCATCCGCAGCTCTTCCTGTATCCGCCGCGCAGCTGCCCGCCCGGCGTGACGATCGTATTTCCGCAGTCACAGACACAGTTCCAGAGAAGTCTCCCTCTCTCGTCGTGCCCCTCTGCTTTGGATACTACGACCAGTTTCCCGAAACGCTTCCCGGTCAGGTCTTCATACCGCGGCTTCTTTTCCTGACAGCCACAGGATGTCACCCAGCCGTATTTCAAATATCTCGATGGCGCGCGCACTACATTGCCGCAGTCACATATACAGGACCATATGGTGTATCCGTTTTTCTGTTCTCCTGTAGGCTCGACTGCAGTCAGTTTTCCAAAGCGCCTTCCTGTGAGATCTCTGCTCTTTCTCATAATTGACCTCTTTCCTGCACACAGTCCCGGTCCGGAGCACCGGCGCATTCTGCCGCAAGTTTTTCTTTATTATGAAAGAAATGCACAAACCAAAGACAAATCTCCTTTTTCCCGGCTCGCCTACAGGAGCTCCGCAAATGTCTGGATCCTGGTCCCGATCTGCTCAAAGGAAGTAGTTCCCGGGTCTGTCTCCACACACAGGCTCTTCATGCCTTCCGCCCTGAATTCCCGGAGCAGAATCGGATAATCGAAGGCTTCGGGATCGCAGTGTTTCGGCATACAGACGATCACTGCATCCGCACCGTATTTTTTTGCCGTGTCAATGAGCATCCTGGCCCTGGGTTTACGCTCATTAAATGCCAGCGGGCAGCCATCGAAACGGATCCATTGCCTTGCCAGCGCCAAAAGAGGATCTGCATCATCCGGAACATCTTCACGGATCTGCCTGGACTCCTGGGCCAGGTCATCTGCGGCGATTGCAAAACCATTTTCTTCAAGAATATGGAGGACTTCCTCCGGCTCCGTCATGATTCCGGAAACCAGGATCTTCCTGCCTTGAAAGTCCGGGAGGGGTTCTGCCCTGACAGCCTCCATAAGTTCATTGACAAGGGCCGTGTGCGCACTCTTCTCCATAAACCAGCGCGCTCTGAAAACCGTGTGCCTCCAGGATGGCTTTATGAGCCCTGCATACTGCGCACAGGCATCCGAAAAGGCCCGGCAGGCGGCCCTGTTTTCATTGTAAATACGGATACTGGCCTTCAGCGCATCGGTCGAAATGCTTACACGAAGAAGCGCTTCCAGCTTTTCCTTCACGATTCGATACTCCTCTCTGGCAAAAGCACAGGCGGCCTGTTCGGAGTCTCTCCTGTTCTGCGGGTGTGTAAATACGATCGCGGGAACGCCGGAGGAGTCCCATTTCTGGCTGAGACATTTTAATGTGTCGCAGGGTACAGAGAAAACCACTGCGTCCAGATCCCTGTATGCACCGAGGGCTTCCAGTTCCGTAATCGACTGCGCAACAGAACATACAAAGGATGGCCAGGCAGCCCGGGTCTTTGTGATACTGATATTCGGGGAGCCCCATATGCCCAGAGGAAGGAATCCGGCCGCATGAATGATTTCCTCCGGGCAATAGACCGGCATGACACCGACCACACCTTTCCCTGTCCTTTCCCTGTACCGCAGGATCGTTCTCGCGGGGCTGGCAATACACTGCTTAAAATCATTCATAATCTTCGGAATTGTCCTCACTCATTTCTCCCCTCTGGTCTTTCGGCCGGTCTCCGGATTTATTCAGCTCTTTCTGATTTCCATTTTTTCCGTCAATTCCCTGAGGCGGTTCTCGAACTGCGCTCCGGTAAATACTTCCGGATCTGCCTGGTCACCGTCAAAGTATGTAAACGGAACCCCGTTCCTGTCCTGAACATATTCCGCGCCTTCCCGATGCAGGAAAGACGCGATCTTACAGGAATGATCAATATGAAAAACGATCCCCTCACTCTGAGAACTCTCCACAATTCTACACAGCTCCTCGTATCTGTAAGGAGCGCCGCAATTGAGATATATGCTGCTGTAGGCCTCCGCCATAGATGCAAGATCCCCCGGAATATAGGTAATATTCCACATGCCCGGAACACCGGCGCCTGCCAGGAGGCTGCCTGTCTCTTTGAACGTCCTGCCTGTCAGATTGAAAAACGGCCATACAGCATTTCCTTCCCAGGTTACCCGGTATTTCTCCTCTCCCGCTTCTCCATAGGCAAAACGTCCGCCGGCTGCGTCCGCCTCAAGTTCGTCTGCAAACTTTCTTAAAACGATCTCCCCCGCCATTTTGGGCCGGCACATGACAACTATTTCCATATATTTGAACAGGTCAAATCCATTCAGGGGGGACGGTTTCCGGAAGGCAAGCGCAGCGACCCTCTTCCACTGGTACACCGTCCGCTGCGTCTGTACCTGGGCTTGATAAAATTTTTCATAGTCAAAAGGCTTTTTACAGATCCTCTCAAGCTTTTTGACCACATCGAGAAACTGGGCAGCCAAATACTCCTTGTTGTGCCGGGAAACCGGCATAGTGTGGTTATAGGGGACATCCAGAATGATGCAGGGAATCGCAAGTTCCCGGGCCAGGGCCTCATACCATTTTAAAACTGCATCACAGATGTTATTGCAGACAAAGACAAAATCAGGCAGCGATACTCTCGCTGCCCCGGATTCCTGCAAAGCCTCCGGCGCACTGCCAAAGGCTGTTCTCTGTTTCAACATCTCCATAAAACCAATACTGTTCCTTGCGCAGGAACAAAGCCCTCTGCCATAGCCCTTTCTTGCCGCAGCCTCTAACAGCCCCGTATTACCTTTCCCCGAGGCAAAGACTGCGGCATGTATCTCCGGATAAACGACCGAAACATCCATCGCTTCACAGAATTCAGCAGGCGCAAGCGCAGCAGACCAGCACACCAGCCTTCCCTCCTTATGAGCACTCCCGGCCTCCTCCTCGATTTGGTGCAGATAATAGTCCAGGACCTCTTCTGCGGAAGATTCCCCGACATTGATTTTCATACACGTCCCCTCCTGCTTCCACGATGCTGCTCAGTCACCCGCCCGCTGCATACCTCACTCGAGACCCGTCACGCCCTGAAATACGCTCTCGCCGCATCTACGATCAGGTCCACTGTCCCGTCGATCCCCAGCAGACTGCTGTCGATCATCAGATGATAGCTTTCCGGACTGCCCCACTGTTCACCGCTGAAATAATTGTAGTAGTTTTTGCGTTTTCCGTCTGTCTGATCGATCGCACGCCGCACTGTCCACTCGTCATTTGTCCTCAAATAGTCCTTTACGCGCTTCATTCTCTCTCTTTTCGGCGCATAGATAAAAACATTCAGTGTATCCGCCAGTCCTTTTAATATGTAATCTGCACATCTGCCTACGACTACAAAGGATTCGGAGTCCGCTTTGGAACGAAGGACATCGCTCTGGGCGGAGAAGACCTGGTCCTCCTCCGTCGTAATGTAGCCCGCCAGAAAGGTATTGGGAGTCCTCTCGTCACTTCTGTCCAGGATCTCCGCAGGAAGCCCGGACTTTCTGGCCGCTTCCCCAATGAGATTTTTGTCATAAAACCCGATTCCGAGTCTTTTCGCAACCTTTTCTCCGATCTCCTGTCCGCCGCTGCCATACTGTCTCCCGATCGTGATGATGATCTGATTTGTTCGTCCCATAGCGCTTTCTCCTTCCCTTGCCTCCTCTGAAATCTGATTTTTTAATTGCTGCGCTCTTTGAAAACTGTATACTTTACTCTATCAAAATCAAAATAACCTTCTACAAATCTCATAGTGTTCAGAACCGGGTTTATCCGGCACGAATACAAAAATCCTCCCGAAACCGCCCGTGTCTGAAAACCGTGGATTTCAGAGCAGGCTGTTCCGGAAGGATCACTGAAATACTGCAGCTGCTCGAATGCTGCAGCAAAAAAGGAGGTAGTATACTTCTCAGAAAAAGATGTCGCCGTTACTGCTCTTCTTCTTTGCGCCGGAGTTTTTTTCTCAGAACTGCAAATACGATGAGCAGCAGACCGGCAGCTGCGAAGAGCCCCGCCCACAGGGCAGGATTCTGCAGGTCTCCGGTCCTGACCGGGCCGGAGGAGCCCTTCAAATTGCTGCCGGTGGTCTTTTTTGTCGTCTTTGAGGGAGTCGTCGGCTTAGATGGTTTCTCCGGCTTGCCGGGGACCTCCGGCTTCTCCGGTGTGTCAGGGGGCGTAGAAGGTTTTTCCGGCACCGGCGTGTGCTTTGCCAGTTTAGGGATCGTCCGCACCTGGTAATTCCATGTGCCTGCCTTCTCCGCATCCGGCTGCGGCACCTGTACCAGGAAGGGCTCTATATCAAGATATTTTGCGGCATCCCGGCTCTTACCTGTCTGATAGACCACAAAGATCCCGAAATGCTCTATGCTGATCGATCCAAAGGAGGCGACACCTTTGTCATCCGAAACCGCCTTTCGAACGAAAGCGCTTTTCAATTCATCCTCCGCCTTCCCGCCTGTCCGGAAAGCGCCCGCAGCTTTTCCGGCTACGGCAGAGGACGATGCAGTATCCATCCTTTTGATGTCCCCGTCCGTGATCCCGGCCCCGGCAGCAGCTTTCGTAACTGTATAGAGAGAACCGTCATTGGTGCTCTCCGGGTCCTTGAGGGAAGCGATCTGCACTGCGGTCAGCGAAGCGCCTGATACAGGTGAGGAGGATTTCCCGTCATCACTCTGTGCAAAGATCTCAACCTGCAGAGAAGCCGTCTCCTCCATACTTCCGGCCGCAGATACAGACAGAAATACAGAGTTTAAATAGAGAACAAGGCCGAGCAGCAAAGCCGCAGCTTTGACCGGAAACAGATCATACCGCTGCAAAGTCCCCTTTCCGGCACGTCCATCAACAAAAGCCAGGCGCTCTTTCCGGTATTGAATTCCGATTCGTCTGATGTCTTTCATCTTTTACCTCCATGCTCACCTTGCTCTGTTCGTCTCCTCATATATATCCAGATCACCAGCATTGCAGTAATCCCTGCGAGCAGGGCAGCCAGCGAAATGTCCATGAGATCCAGCGGTCTCGCTTTTGCCGTCTCCTCCGCATGTTCTTTCTCACTGTAGGGGATCCTGTACCCCCGGACCAGAAGTCTGTGGGTGTTGATCCCGTACGGAGTACATGTGACCAGGGTCACCAGGTCCTCGCCGTCCGCGATATCCAGCAGTTGTGTCTCCTCCGGCAGAACCACACTGATCCGGTCGATTTCATAGGCATAGACATCTCCCAGCACATGGAGGAAAAATTTATCCCCTTCCGCCAGAAGGTCCAGATCCGTAAAAAGGCGCGCCTGCTGCAGTCCCCGATGTCCGGCCAGAACAGCATGTGTGGATTCTCCGCCTACAGGCAGAGAAGTACCTTCTACATGCCCCACTCCCCTCTCCAGGGCTGTCGTCCCGGTACCATGAAAGATGACAAGGTCCTGCTGTATTTTCGGGATCTCCAGATAGCCCATCACGCCATCCCCGCCCGGATCCAGAAGGCTGTCATAGGGGTGGGTGCGGATATAGCTCCCGTCACCGTCAAAAGCATCTGCGATCGTATTAAAGAGATGCTGTCTGTTATAAGCCCGGGCGTCCTCCAGGATCCTTTCTCTCCGGTTCTGCTCCATCTCCGAAGCAGCCTCCTCATAGGCTGTGATGCGCTGTCCGGCGACAAAGCCGTTCCAGGCTGCACTGGCAGTCGGATACAGCAGGATCCCTCCGGATATGGCAAACAGGGAAACGACCAGCGTCCTGTATAAAAGACGTCCCGTTTTCTTCAAGCAAAACCTCCCTCATCGAATGCGCCGGCATCTCCATCCTCCCGGCGGCCTCCGGAACCGGGGCCTCCAGGGATTCCGTTCTTTTATCTTTTCTTTTCCCTTTTTTCCTATTTCAATTCTTCCGTATATTTCTATTCTTTTTCCTCTTCCGCTGCTTTAATAAATCGATTTCGAATGCTGCGAATGGAAAATTCCAGCACAAACGCCAGAAGTACGCCGGCAGCGGCACAGATTATGCGGTTACGCACGGAAACAAGAGACGGCGGCGCGGTATAGGCGGACTCCTCCTCATACTCCTCTGCTCCATAAGGGATCCGGTGCCCTCTCACCAGAAGGCGGTGGGTGTTCAGCGCGTAGGGTGTACACGTCACGAGCGTACACTGGTCCTTCCCGGCTGTGATCGCGAGCGATGAAGTTTCCGTGGGCTCTACTGTCAGGATCTGATCCACTTCATAGGCCATTGTGTCTCCAAGGATCCGAAGATAAAAGAGATTCCCCTCCCGCACGCGGTCCAGGTCTGTAAAGAGCCTCATTTCCTGCAGGCCCCTGTGCGCTGTGATCACACTGTGCGTACTGTCTCCCCCGACCGGAAGACTGCTGCCGGGTAGATGCCCGGCTCCCCTTTCCAGAGACAGGTCATCCGCATAATGACGAACCGGAATACGCACATTGATGCAGGGGATCTCGACCTCTCCCATCATACCTGTTCCGGTCGGATTTAACTGCTTTTCATACTCCGGGTCCGGCTTTCTCTCATGCTCCAGAAACGCAGCCGGAACCTGAGATCCTACAAGTGCCTTGTTATAGATTCTCGCGTCGGCCAGAATCTTTTCCACTTCGGTGTCTTCAAGAGAAGCGACAGACTGTTCATACTCCGTCGCAAGTTCACTGGCTCTTTTCTGATTCCAGGCATCACTGATATTGGGATAGAACAAAATAAGAAGTCCGGCTGCGGCAACGGCGGCTGCTGTGAGCCGTCTGATCGTGATGCCGTGCGACATATGAATATCCTTTCTTGATAAGGTCAGGGCCTGTCACTTAAATGTTTTCGGACAGTTCCTTACTGAGTATGCTCCCGAAACCTGCAGATCCGAACTATCAGGATCGGGTTATGGCGGATCCCCGCTGTACTGAAAAGTCCGGGGCGCTGTTCGCGCCCCTTCCTTTTCAAGTACAATCAGGAGTCTTCAGGTCAGTTTCTCCCTCCCACAGGAAGCCCGCGGGAGGATGTTCTGCAGGCTGTAGAAGTACATTCTCTCACCTGTCTAAAAGCTGATTGCATTACTGTTGTAGAGAAAAGTGCATTCGGCACTGTTATACGATTTGTTTATATTTATCGGTGTTTACTGTGTCTTTTTTCTGCCGGCGATGGCGAGCCTTGCTGCAAGGGCAAATACAGCAACCCCGATGATGGTCAGGATGTATGTGCCCGTGCCGCCGGTGGAAGGAAGCGTATTGAGCTTGACGTTCTTGATAAATGTCGTCTCAGGCTCGCCCTCCGTCGTGATCTCTGTGACTTCTCCATCCACATAGGTTGCCTTATAGGTGGAAGTCGCTTCTCCATCGATCAGGATCGTAAAGGATACCAGATAGCCTTCCTCATTGTACTGGGCACTGATCACGACAGTGTGCTCTGTGGGATCCAGCGTGTAATTCTGCGGGGCTTCGGACTCCTTCAGGATATAGGTTCCTGCATCAAGACCGGTGAACCCGTTGAAGTAACCATTGCTGTCTGTAGTAGCATTGTATACTCTGCGTCTGGTATCGCCCTGGGCAATCTCGTTTCCGTCCGCATCCCTGACATAGGTGAGCGTAAACTTGGCGCCCGCAAGGCCGGTAGTAACCTCAGTCTCCACAACACCGTCATTGACCCACCCGATGTTCTGGGGGGCACCGTTTTCATCCACCTTGATCAGCTCATGGCCCTTGCGGTTGATCGTCGCAGAGGATCCGTTGATCGCACCGTCGATCTCGAAGGTGTACTGGTGCGTCTCCTTTTCCTTCTTGACGGGCTCCGCACTCTCGTCAGGACTGTTTGTGAACTCGACGGTCGCCTTGTTGTTGTTCTCATCAAAGTTGACAGTCGCACTGCTGTTCAGAGAGGCGCTGTACGTGACGACGACCTTTCTCTGCGCGTCAGTGGCTTCCCCCATGCCGAGCACGTAATCAGAGTTAAAGTTGATGGCGAATCCATGGGCGCCCGGAGTGACTTCGAAGGTGTCGGCAGCCGCTTCGACTTCCGTACCGCCGACCGTCACGACAATACTGTTCCCGTCCAGGTCCAGACTGTTGTCCATTTCGTCCGTGATCCTGTAGACGACAGACTGATATTCCGCGCTGTAGGCCGGGATCAGGGAACTGATCTCAAAGTTAATGGTATCTCCGATGGCGAGATCATCGCCGTGCTCGTTTGCGACATCGGTCCTGCCCTCTTCGGGGGTCACGATCTTTTTGTCGATATCGACTTCGCTCTTCTTCACATAGCCCTGATCGCCGTTGATCGTAAAGACGGTATCCTTGCCGAGCGTTACGTCGCCGCCGTTGATCTCGCTGCCGTTTGCCGTGTAGTAAACGCTGAGTACAAGCGGGTTGTAGACGGTGTCCGTATTAGTTGCTCCGGGAGTGACGATTGCCAGCCATTCGCCGGCCGCCAGCGCCTGTGTGACAGTTCCGTCCGAGCCTGCCGGGGCGTCAGCTGCTACAGACGGCAGTCCGGTCGGATCCGCTGCAAGCGCAGCCGCCTGATCGGCGGTGGGATAAAGGGCGTTGCCCTCCGCATCAAAAAGGGGGATGGAAGCATCCTTGACGGCTACATATCCCGTAAATCCGGCCTCGTCATCATAATTGGCCTTCACGATCTGGTAGAAGGTGACCGTATCGCCCTCCTTCAGTCCGCTGATACTGACCTCCCCTCTGTCAGCAGCAGAGGGCAGACCGTTGACATCCGCCTCAGAAGCGAATGCCGGCAGGCACAGCGCCAGTGCCATGATCGACGCAATCAGGACTGCTCCGATTCTTTTCAGTTTTTGCGCCATAAATCTTTTACTCCTTTCTTGTCATTGCATGGGATCACTCCCGCTGATAAGCTGCGGGTCTGTCACAAAACAGCATACAGGCGGGCCGGAAGTCCTGCTGGTTTTCCGGTCCGGGTCCCCTGCAGCTGTTCTGCACCAGGCCCTTTTATGTCATCCGCCCGTAGGAACAGAGCTCGTTCCATGATGGTGTATGGGGGAAAACCGGGCGGTGGCATACGCATAATGCTTTCCTACGTTTCCTTCCAGCCGACTCCTGCAAAGAGGAGGATCCCCAGCAGGAAGAGCATGCAGCCGTAGATCGTATTGGCCCAGGTCCCGCCCGCACCGGTCTCCGGAAGGACGTAGAGACGCGTATTGGTGATGACGTATCCGTCGTCCGCATTTCCCGTGACTGCGGATGTATAGCCCTCGACGGTCACCTCCTCCACCTCGTATTTGTAAGCCCGGCCGCTTTCATCCTGAACGGGAAGGTCAGGGAAGGTGCCGTGCCAGTTGTTTCCTGCATGCAGCTCCAGCGAGTCTCCTGTGCGCACTTCATCGCGCAGCAGATAGACGGTGATCTTTTCCGGTGACGGATGGTTTTCATTGCCGTCCGACCAGACCTTGTCCACCTCGATCTCGATCGCCGGCGGCTCCGGCTTTTGTATATTGTTGATCACTACAGAGCCCGTCTCTATACCGTTGCCGCTGTAGAACACGTCATAGAGGGCGAGAATATCATTTTCCAGCTCCTCGACGTAGTAGTAATATCCTCCCTCGAGGTCCTCCCATTTGTACTTCCAGCCGTTTCCGGAGGACAGAACCTGCGTGTCTATAAGCTCCGCATCCTCCGGCCGGGTACCGGGGACCTCAACCTCCCCGGGATCGGGGTCAGGGCCGGGGCCGGGATCCGGCGGCTGGGGCGGATCAGGTTGCGCCGGAGGCGTCACCTCCGTCGCGATACCGATCGTCCTGCTCACAAGAGGCGTGGAGCCTTCATACCCCAGATAGCCGATCAGCTGAACCTGGATCTGGAGACCCTCTGTCACGGTGTCGACTTCGTATACTTCCGTCCTGTTGGGATAGTTGCCCCAGCTTCCGCCGATATAGCAGTTCTCTGTGGAGCGGTTGGATCTGGAGACCGGCTCCGCGCGCCGCCCGTTGATGAGGACGGAATACACGCCGGCCGTTCCTCCTGTCCCGTTGACCGTAAAGCGGACTTTACTCCCGTACTGTACAGTCGTATTGACCGAGACATCGCCGATTTTGACGTAGCCGGTCTCCATATTGTGTCCGTTGGAATTGCCCCCGGGAACGCTGTCAAAATAGCGCGTGCTGATATTGACCGGTACCCGGATGTCCGGCATCACCTGACCGCCGGAGCCTCCGCTGCCGGAACCGCTGCCGCCTCCGGAACCGCCTCCGGCAGGCTTTGGCCACCGGTACAGCCCTACGGTTATACTGCCGGGGATATCCTCCGCCTCCATCGGGCTGCCGTCTTCATAGAACCATCTCTTTTCCACGTCGACAGCGATTCCGGGCTTGTTGGATACGTGCATGGACAGCTCTTTCTGCGCATCGTCGCGTTCCACGGTCACAAAGGTCTCCCCCTGCGGCAGCGTCACATTTCCCGCGTTATCCAACCGGAGCGCGATGGGGTCATCCGACTCCGTCATATAATGAAGCGGAATACCTGTCTCCTTCAGATAGTAGGTATATCCGGCGATCAGACCGTATGCGTAAAAGGTACCGTCTTCCCTTGTCGTAAAAACATTTTTTGCGGGATTCCGGGCGTCGCAGTCCTGCTTGCTGTCCCACAGGGAGGCCGGGATCGTACATGCCGCATCGAGAAATACGGAGAACTCAGCCCCCGGGAGCAGGATACTGTGCTGGTCGCTGTTCCATTTGGTCAGCTCCAGGCCGTACCTGGGTGCGATATTGAAATAGATGGCCGCATTGGACTGGGAGGCGCCCCGCTCGAGATAGTACATTTTCAGCTTGTGGTCGCCGGCCAAAACCGTATTGGAGAGCTGTCCTCTTGTGACCCGGCCGCCGGAGACATAGCTGAGGACGCCGTTCTGGTCATATTGCAGACCGCCTCCTGTTCCGCCGTTTCCCTCCGCTGTCGCCTGGACGGTCATCCATTGTCCCGTCGAAAAATTGATCTCTCCGTACACCACATCGTGGACGCCGCCCATATCCAGGACCAGCTGATCGTCCACATAGACCCAGACGTCGTCGTCGCCGGAGAAGCGGTAGACCATGTCATCTCCGGAGATTGACCGGTTGCCGTAGGCGTTGGTCTGCGGATCCCGCGAACCGGGATCGTTGGGCAGGAAGAAGTCGACTTCGGTGGACATACCGAACCAATAGTTTACCTGGCCCTGGGTATTGTCATAGGCATTCTGGCCGCTCCGTCCTGTATTAAAGGGCAGGAAATCACTCTCATTGCGCCCCAGGGAGGGCTGGGCCTGTTCCGTATAGTTGTAGACATAAAAGCGGTTGGCGGACTTATTATAGGAAGCCGCATTTTTGGAACTGTCATAGTAGTAGTAACCGGAGATGTCGTCATAGCTGTACAGGTAATTGCCTGTGCCCACATAGGTCTTCCCTATGACGCCGCCGTCATTGTGGGAGGTGCTCTGGCTGCTCTCCATGACCGTCATGGCGTTATCCGGATCAAAAAACCGGCTCAGCCATGTCCCTGTGCCGATCCCGGGCGTGATCACGCCGATGGCATAGTTGTCCGCCCACCCCGGGGCGCTGTTGATGTTGCCGGAGTGGTCTGTCGCGTTCGTTCCTCTCCCGCCCATTCTGGAGAGCGTGCCGTTTCCGCCTGTCGAATCAAAAAGCAGGAGGTTGTTTCCGGAAGCCTGGTTCCAGCTCCTGCCGGGCGGCGTATAGCCGGGATATCCGGGCCATCCCGATCCGGGTGTATTGACCAGGCTGGCATAGGGCAGGTTGAAGAGGTCGCTGTAGTCAAAGACATGGGTCGTGACAAATCCGTCCGTATCCACCGACCGACCGGATACATTCGATCCGGTGCCGATATCGTAGGTCGTCGGCACCCAGTCCGCATAAAAGGTCATGTTTCCGGAAACCTGCACCTCACTGCCGGGGGCATACCAGGTCCTGCTGCCTACATCCACCCAGCCATTGAACCGGTAGCCGCCCTTGCCCTGATCGGTCCGGTCCACATAGTAGGCGGTGGGATCGGCCACCTGCGCCACTGTAGGGAGGGTGATCCTGCCGTTTGTCTGGGTGAGCGGATAGTCGGCCGCGATTCCCGCCGTCGAATAGGCATTTGTGCCCATATTGGTCGGATCGACATCGACCGTATAGGACTGTCCTGTATAGGGAGTTGCGCCTGTCCAGACCGTCACGTTCGAGAAGCTATCCATGGCAAAAGCCACCGTGCTGGACACCGGCTTCTCGCTGATGGTCGTCTCCGCCGTCTCTCCTTCGAACAGCTCCGTCTTTTCCTCGCCGAAGTGCAGAACGGAAATCTCCTCCTCCACCTCGACCTTCATAAGTTCGATCTCTACGCGCACTGCCTCCGCAGGCTCGATCTCCCGTCCGTCAGCGATCAGACTGATGTCAAACTGCCGCAGCAGGTCAAAAGTAAATCCATCCTCTGTCTCCGGAGCCTCCTGCTCGTAGACTGTCACCCGGGCCGCATTGTCTTCTGTGGCTGTTTTTTCAGCGGTTTCGCTTTGTTCGTCTGTTCTGTATGTTTCCTCCGAAGCAGTGGACTTCGTCCCGGCAGCCTCCTCCGGAACCACAGGTTCTTCTTTGTCTGTTCGGACCGTCTGCTTCGAAGCCGCAGGCTTTGTCTCGACTGTCTCCTGCGGAACTGCGAACTCTGCCCGGTCTGTTCCGGTCGCCTCCTCTGAAGCCGCAGGCTCTGCCTCCTCTGTTTCGGCCGTCTGCTCCGAAACCGCAGGCTTCGTCCCTGCCGTCTCCTCTGAAGCCGTAGGCTCTGCCTCGTCTGTTTCGGCCGTTTCCTGCGAATGCGGGGGCTCTGCCCCGCCTGCCTCGGCCGATTCGCCAGCCTGTTCATCAGAAGCGACGGCTTCTGCTTTCCCTGTCGCCGCATCCCCGGCCGGTTCCGCCTCTGTATCTTCTGAATTCGCTTCTTCCGTGTCGGGTTCCAGCTTAGATTCCACTTCTTCTATGGCGGATTCCGGCCCGGATTCCGCCTTTTCTGTGTCGAATTCCGGCTTCGTTTCTTTCGGTGCAGTATCGTCTGCAGCGGATCCCGTATCTTCTTTCGCTGCAGGCGTATCTGCAGGAGATTCCTCCT
Source organism: Lachnospiraceae bacterium (assembly GCA_017513005.1). GTDB lineage: Bacteria > Bacillota > Clostridia > Lachnospirales > Lachnospiraceae > CAG-791. Next base: position 15,875 of record JAFWDM010000045.1, on the reverse strand, counting down.
GCGCATCCTGCGGCGCAGGTTCTTCATCCTCCCTCTCTTCCGTGGCTGCTTCCCGGCGTGCTTCCTCCGCCCTGTTTTCCTCCTCGCGGGCGCCTTCCGCTTCTTCCTTTCGCTCAGTGACTCCTGCTGCATCCCGCCGCGCCTGTGCGGCTTTATCCTCATCCAGGAGCATTTCGATCAGCTTCTGCCTGTTTTCAATATATTCTTCACTGTCCTTTGGATACTCTCCCGCAACAAGTTCTACCCTTTCCGGGAGCTGCGCGTATGCATCATAGATGACGCGGACCCGATAGCCCTTTCCTTCCGCGACGAGCTCCTTTAGTTCCGGCTCTGCCTCAGGATCCGGTTCTTCGACTGCGATTTCCGCATCCTGCCCGGCATCCTCCGGGAGAACCGCCTTCTCTTCAGCGGTATCAGGAACGTCCTCTTCTTCCTGCTCTGCCTCCACTGATTCGGAAGGAGGCTCAGTATCTCCGGATCCTGCATTGTCTTCCCGGGCAGTCTCCTGATCTTCTCCGGCCGCCCCGCCTTCCGCCCCGGGATCTCCTTCCCCGGCGTTTCCCGCATCGTCTCCGGTTTCAGCGTCCTCTGCAGGCTCCTGCCGGTCCACGGCTTCCACATCCTCTTCCGTGTCTGCAGTGTCTGCTTCCTCTGCGGGCCCGTCATCCCGGAAACCACCCTCGCCCGCTTCTTCCTCCTCCAGCGCCGCAGCCGCAGTGTCTGCGGTGAAGCCGGAGGCGGACATTTTCTCTTCCTCTGAAAGGTTTTCCTGCGACGGACCCGTGGGCGCAAAAATTCCTGCAGGCTCTGCCGCGCTTGTCAGGTACAGATTCGCCCCCAGGATCATAAATGTAAGTGTGGCTGCAAACAGCCTTCTTATTTTATTTTTCTTCATGTCGGCTCTCTCCGAAGTACACAGTGGTCGATCTAAATGAAACTGCTGATGCATAAAACTCTCTGAGAGGAGTCGTCAGGAGTCATTGTCTGACAGGACTCGTCAGTAGTCATGCCCGAAATTATAGAGCCCCCGCCCCAACGCACTACAAACCGATCGCAGTCTTTATCCACTTACCACCCCCTTCTTTTTTTAGTATTTAACGTCATTATCCCGTTATTATTACGTTACGCCGAAGCACCTGCGTATTCGCATTTTTTCCTGCCGCCTTATTATCCAACCGCACCAGGGCGTGTTTGTACCATGTTTGAACACATTTTCTATAATAAAAACATCCCTTTACCTTTATAAGGGGACATAGCTTCCTTCTGCCCGGGCTGCCGGCTCCCACTCCCGGCGCCCGGGGCGGAAGCAGGCCTTTTCTACCTTTTCTAAGAGGCAGAAAACAGTAACCGTCATAGAATACCAGGAGGACTTGAATGATCAGAAAATATCATTGGAAGACTGCAGCAGCACCGTCATCATATGAACATATTCATGGCTGCGGCCCCGGGCACCGGATCTGCGGCAGAATCACCGCGGTCCTGTTGGCCGCAGCCGTATTCCTTGCCGGATGCGGCGGCAGTGCAGCTGCTTCCGGCGGAACGGGCGCAACCGGGGAGGAGGCCGCTGTGCAGACCACCACGATTCCCGATGCGCAGCAGCTCGCCCGGATCGTCATCGACTCCAGCGAGACCGTCACTTCCGCGGAAATGGATTCGACTGTTCGCCTGCACATGGCGATCAAGGCCGGCGAGGAGGAACAGGGATTCGGCGGAGAAATGAAGAGTTCTATCCGGACGATTCTGGAGCCTCTGACCATACACATGGTCTCGGTTTCAGACTTGACGGCAGAGGAAACAGCCCCGGCCGACGGGACAGGCGAAGAAGAGGCCCCGGCCGGCGGAACAAACGGAGGAGAGGCTCCGACCGGCGGGACAGACGGGGATGAAAGCCCGCTCAACATGGAGACGTATGGGGAAATGACCGAGAACGGCCGGTTTGCCACCTACTCGAAGACCGGCGGCACCGACAGCTGGTCAAAAACCGTGGTGGCTGTGCCGGAATCCTCTTCCGATATTTTTAATATAGAGTTGCTGCAGTCCATTGTGTCCGGTGAAACGGAAGCGTCCGTATCTCCCGCCACGGACTTCGTCGACGGAAAAGAATGTTATGTGCTCAACACGTTTTTGAGCGGTGAACTTGCGCAGAGTTCACTGGAAACGGCATCTTCGATCCTGTCGGAAATCGGTCTGTCACTGCAGGATCTGCCGGAGGATCTGCTCAAGGACACAAAGGTAAAGACGGTCATCTGGGTCGATCTCGAAACCGGCCTTCCCGCAAAAATCGAGCAGGACATGGCGGAGCTGGGGAACACCCTGTTTAACGAGCTCTTCAAGTCCCTCCTGTCCTCCTACGAATCGTCCGGCGAAAGCAGCACCGGCGCAGCACAGGAAATGCCTGCGTTTACGTTCCACTTCAGTGAATACTCCTCCGAGATCATTTTCCGCAGCTTTAACACCGTCCCCGAGATCATCATTCCAAAAGAAGCTCGCGATGCGGAAGAGATTTCTCTGACACCCGGCACGGGCGCTCCGTAATCTCCATGCCGGACAGGTTTTTGCCGCACAGTTCCATCCCTCTTTGCTTTTATCCTGTACGGGGCCCCCCTCTTGCATGTGTGCATTTTCACTGCAAGCTTTCCCTGTACATCCGAACAAACCGCGTCCCCCGAAGACTGACCCCTGCTTCGTGTGGACGCGGTTTTCTTTTTTGCACGGTTCTTCCGGGGCTTGGAAACTGCAGCAAAATGAACAGACTATTTTGCTACAGTTCCTTCCTTTTATCCCTCTCCCTATAGATCGGCGGAAATACCCATTCCCGCGAGTACTTCCTTTGCCTCCTCAGCTTTTTCTTCAGCCACATAAATATTCGCGCCATACAGGGTATCCCTTCCGTAAATGTTTAACAGACCCGCATCCCCCAGATCCTGTCTGAACGCAGGTACACCGGCCTTTTTCAATGTGATGAGTACCATCTCGGCCTCCAGCGCATCCTTTGCCGTAAAAACAAGCCTGAACTGTTCTTTCTTCTGCCGGATTCTGCTGCTATGCATCATACACACCTCCTCCCTCTCGGTTTTTTCCGATCACTGTGTCACTGCGGTTTACAGCGGGTCCCGTCTGCGAAATGTCTCCCGCCTCATCAGGAGATCCCCGAGCGTCGTCTCCCCCCAGCTGTAGTTGGTCAGGTAGCTTCCGGTAAAAAGATCCCCAGACGCCGCTTCCTGTGACAGATATACGTACAGATCGCAGTCCACGGCTTCGGGAACGATCCGCCGTTTTCCGTTTACGGACTCTACGATCTGCGCGATTCCATACTCCTCCAGGATGTTTTTCAGGCGCATGGACACCTTTCTGTATCGCGAAAGAACGACCGGACTGGCCGGTTCGTCCTCCCACAGAAAACTGATCGCTTCTTCCGACGATATGTATCCACCCTGCCTGTCGACCAGCAGGGCCAGCAGTTCCTTTGCCTTTTCATGCCGGAACATGACAGGCCTGCCGTCAACGAACACATCAAAGTATCCAAAGGTCCGGATTTTGACATGCGGAGCGCGTGGTTTTCCGCTCTGTCCCGGTTCCCTCCCCGCCATGCCGACCTTCTGTTCTTTTGCAAGAGCACTGCAGCAGAACCAGAGTCTGTCCATACCGGTTCTCAGGATGATCCCGTTGTATTCGTTGTATTCCTGCAGCCCTCCGTCCCCTTCCCTCATCCGAAAAGTGATCTGCGGGTCCTCGCTCGCGTTATCCCTTCTGTTCTCCTGTTGTGCAGGATGACCTACCGTCCCGGAAGCGGCGATTTTTTCTTTTTCCTGTCGGAGTACATTGGAAACCAGGAATCGTGAAAGCGCAGGACGGTCCTCCTCCACTACAAGAGCATTCAGCCATTTCTGCGTGGCGATCGTAAGATCCATCGGAACATTTTTAAAAAATCCGTCGAAGAACGGAACACTTCCCTGCAGATATCGCACCGTTCTTTCCACAGTATCAAACTCAAAGATCATATCGTAGGCGCAGGACAGTGCATGTAGATAGCTCTCTGTCTGTTCGGACTGCTTCGCCCGGTAGCGGTTCGTCACATCCATACAGATGCTCTGGAACTCCTCCCTGCCGTCTGCACCGATCCGTTTCGTTACCCAGCCGAAAAGCCTTCCCCTGCTCCCGTCGCCCCGCAGCACACTGATCTCGCCGGCATGTGGTTTCCCCTGTAGAAAAACCTCTCTGAGGACAGTGGAGAACCTTCCCCTGCTTTCCTCCGCGATCCGCATATAAATATTGCTGGTATAAAGCTCCAGCGGATCGATTCCGTCGCCGCTTTTTCGGGGGATCCGCATCAGTTCCAGCATGGTATCATTGACATAAGTAATTCGCGGGATCTTTTCACATGTATAGCGCAGAAGCCCGCAGGGCACAGTGTCGTTTATAAACTGCAGGGTTTCCATCTGTCTCTGTTCCCTCTCGATTTCAGCCAGCACACCGTAGCCTGTCATCCTGCCGTCTTCCCTCCTGGAAGAAGTCATACTGACGGCATACCGGCGGAACTGCCCCCCGCCGGTCATCAGGCGAAATTCACAGCTGGCAGTCCGCTCCTCCTCTGCCATCTTTTTCAGAAAGGCCTGATAGGCATCCCCGTCTGCGGGATGCACAGAGGGAAACAGCATGTCCGTCAGGGGACTGGTCAGTTCTTCCGGTGTCATCCTCAGAATGCTGCACAGACTCTCTCCCGCATACAAAATATGCACCGGATCCTCCAGTGCATATTCATGGTAACCGCTGATATATTTTTTCAGTATCTCGCATGCGCTTCCAGCGTTCATCTTTGCGTTTATCCCTGTATACTTCCTTTCACCGTATCCACAAACAAGCGGACTGTCCGCCGGATGCTCCATCCGCTTCCTCCGCCCTGCTTTCCTTCAGCAAGACGGGTGCTGCAGTTTCTCAGAAACCGGGACCGGCCGCCTCCCATTCGGGATCCGTTCCCAGACGGCGGAAACGTTGATACCGGTTCTCCAGGAGCTCCGGGTCGGCACTCAGGGCGGAAAGCTCTTTTCTGATCCTCTCCTTCAGGTTTTTATAAAAACCCTCTGTTCCCAGACCCTCCTCGGAGATGATCTCCTCGATCACACCAAACATCCGGGCATCCTGTGCCGTCAGGCGGAGGCTTTCTGCTGCAGCCTCTGCCTTTCCCGGATCCTTCCACAGGATGCTGGCGCACCCCTCCGGAGAGATCACGGAATAGACCGCGTTTTCCATCATCCACACCCGGTCCGCCACAGACAGGGCCAGGGCGCCTCCGCTGCCCCCCTCCCCGATCACGATGGAGAGCACAGGGACGCACAGAGTCGACATTTCCAGCAGATTTTCCGCAACTGCCTGCCCCTGTCCCCGTTCTTCCGCGCCGCTTCCGCAATAGGCCCCCGAGGTATCGACGAAGCAGACGACCGGCCTGCCGAATTTCTCCGCCTGTCTCATCAGCCGTAGAGCCTTGCGGTACCCTTCCGGCGACGGCGCACCGGAGTTTCGAAAAGACCGCTCCCTCACAGTATGCCCTTTTTCAATCGCAATCACGGTGACACTCGTCCCGTTCAGCGAGGCGATTCCTCCCACGATTGCCGGGTCATCCCCGAACCTGCGGTCCCCGTGCATTTCGATAAAGCCGGGGAACACATTTCTGATATAGTCCATCCCTGTGGGACGCTTGTTGTCCCGGGCCGTGCGTACCCGCTCATAGGCAGAAAGCATTTCCCTTTCCTCTCCCGGATGCAAAAGCTTTGCCTCCATCCGCTCTTTCTAAAGTCGTTTCTGCGCGGCGCTGTCCATAAGGTACACCTGCGTCAGGGCAGGCCGTCCTTGTCCATGTCCGCTTTTTTAAGCGCTTTCCTTCTGCTTTCCTTCCGCTTGAAGGCGCATTGTTCACCCCTGCCGGTGCAGGGCGAGAAGCCTGCTCAGGAAAGCTCTCTGCCTTGCCCTGGGTACAATACAATCGACAAATCCGTGCCGGAGCACGAAATCCGCCTTCTGAAATCCTTTTGGCAGGGCCTTCCTGGTGGTCTGCTCCACGACTCTTGCACCGGCAAAGCCGATCGTTGCGCCCGGCTCCGCCAGGATGACATCCGCCTCCATCGCAAAGCTCGCTGTGACGCCCCCCGTCGTAGGATCCGTCAGAAGGGCCGTGTAGAGCAGCCCCGCATCACTGTGGCGCTTTACAGCCGCACTGGTCCTGGCCATCTGCATCAGTGAGAGGACGCCCTCCTGCATCCTCGCGCCTCCCGAGACGATGATACCGATCACCGGAAGGCGGTTCTGCAGGGCGTGCTCAAACAAAAGCGTGATCTTTTCTCCGACCGCACAGCCCATGCTTCCCATCATGAAATAGGATTCCATCGCAAACAGACAGGCTGTATGCCCGTCCACCAGCGCTGTCCCGCAGATCACGGCCTCCTCCTCGCCGCTGGCTGTGCGCACTGTCTCCAGTTTTTCCTGATACCCGGGGAATAGCAGGGGATCGGCTGTTTTGATCCCGGTAAACAGTTCCCGGAAGGAGCCGCTGTCTGTGAGCATCTCGATCCTCTGTCTCGCTTTCATGTGGAAATGATATCCGCAGTCACAGACCATCCCGTTCCCCCACAGACGGCTCACAGGGATCCGTCTGCGGCAGTTGGGGCACAGCTTCTCCGGCTCCCCTTCGTCCCTCTGGACGGGAGCGGCGGTCCTGCCGCCCTCCTCCAGCTTGTTCCCCGTTTTCATTAAATGTAATAGTAAGGCCATGCTACTCACCTGTTACCCATGTATGCGAGGTCATACTCTCCCGTGACGACCCTGTCGTCGTAAAAAAGGTTCATCTGTTCGCTGATATTGGTGGGGATTCCTTCGATCGCCAGCTCGCTGAGGGCGCTCCGCAGCTTGCGCAGCGCTTTTTCCCGGCTGGATGCGCGCACGATCAGTTTACCCAGCAGGGCATCATAATAGGGGGTCACCTCGCTTCCCTGAAGGAGCCAGGTGTCAAACCGCACCTGCAGCCCGCCCGGTATATGAAGCAGCCCGACCTCTCCGCAGCCCGCCGCATTGATCCGGCACTCGATCGAAGCCCCCGAAAACGCCAGATCCTCCTGTGTAAAGGCGAGGGGAACCCCTGCGGCGATCCGGATCTGCCATTTGACGAGATCGATCCCTGTCAGCATCTCCGTGACGGGGTGTTCGACCTGCAGGCGGAGATTCATCTCCATCAGCCAGAAACGCCCCTCTTTGTCCAGAAGGAACTCCACCGTTCCCACACCGACGTAGCCCAGCGCCCGTACTGCAGGCAGCAAGAGGCCGATCATCCTTGCGCGCATCTGTGCCGTGACAGCCGGAGACGGAGCCTCCTCCACCAGTTTCTGGTGCCTGCGCTGAAGCGAACAGTCTCTTTCTCCCAGACAGACAACATGCCCCTGCTCGTCCGCCATCACCTGGAATTCCACGTGCCTGGCGGGGTAGATATATTTTTCCAGATAAAGCGTACCGTCTCCAAAGGCGGCTTTTGCCTCCGCCTTTGCCTGCGGATACTCTCTCTCCATTTCCTGCCTGCTGCGGACCAGCCGGATCCCCCGCCCGCCTCCGCCGCTCGCCGCTTTCAGCATCACCGGGTATCCGAAATCCTCCGCCTGCCGCACCGCTCTGCGCAGGTCTCTGACAGCGCTGCTGCCGGGAATCACGGCCAGGCCAGCTCTCTGCATCTCCTCCTTGAGCCGTACCTTATCGCTGAGCCTCTCCATGATCTCTGCGGAGGGACCGATGAATACGATCCCGTTTTCCCGGCATCTTGCGGCAAACTGTGCATTTTCAGCCAGAAAACCGTACCCGGGGTGGATGGCCTGCGCCCCCGCCAGCATGGCTGTGCTGATGATCCGTTCCTGCTGCAGATAGCTTTCGGAGGCTTCTCTGCCTCCTATGCAGTAGCTCTCGTCCGCCAATGCGACATGCAGCGCATTTTCGTCCGCCGTTGAATAGACCGCCACCGTGGCGATCCCCATCTCCCGACAGGCCCGGATGATCCGGACCGCTACTTCCCCTCTGTTTGCAATCAGTATCTTCGAAAACATGAACTCTCTCCCCGGGCTCCCGAAACGGTTCCTGAAACCGCAGAGCCGCCGGGAACCCCGCTGCTCACCCTGTCTTCCCTTTTTTATTCTTCATCGCGCAAAACCCGTGCCTTCAGTCGTGGGATACGCGTGCAAAAAGGGAAACCCGCTTCATCTCTGCCGCGTCTCCTATGCTTCCTCCTGCGCCTCCTGGCGGGCCAGTGCAAAGGAAAACGATGCGGTGACACAGGCTTTTCCACCCACGTAAACACTTCCGTTTATGAAATAAAAGGGCCTTTTCTCCCGGACGATCCTGCAGCTCGTCTCGATCCGGTCACCGGGCCGCACCGGTGCCCGGAAGCGGACCTGATCGATGCCTGTATAGACGGGCACCCTCCCCTTCGCCTCCTCCTGATCCACCAGGACGCAGGCGGTCTGGGCCAGCATCTCGCAGAGGATCACCCCTGGAACAATCGGATTTCCCGGAAAATGTCCCTGCAGAAAAAATTCATCCCCCCGCACCTGGTATCTGCCGACGGCCGCACCCCCATGGAGCTCCAGCTCATCCAGCAAAAGCATCGGCTCCCTGTGGGGAAGGAGCTGCCTGATCTGCTCTCTTTTCATCCGGTCCTCCTTTCCGAAGAGGCCGGGGTGATCCGGAAGAGTTCCGTTCCGTACTCGATCACCTGGCCGTTGGTCACACAGATTTTCCGGATCACCCCGTCGCGGTCTGCCCGGATCTCATTCATGAGCTTCATGGCCTCCACGATACAGAGTGTCTGCCCCTTCCGGACCCTGTCCCCAACATTGACAAAGGGCTCCGCATTCTCCGCCGGCGCCGCATAAAACACACCGACCATGGGGGAGCAGACCGCTTCTGTTTCCTGGTCCTCCGGTACTGACGGAGGCAGGTCTCCCGCCCGGCCCTCCTCCTGCACAGGCAGCGGGACTACATCGGGCGCACGACCCCGTTCCATGCGGATCGCCAGGCCTTCCTCCGTGACAGTCAGGAGGGTCAGGCCCCATCTGTCCATCACCTCCGCATATTTCTCCACATCATGTATTTTCATCGTCCGCCCTCCTGAACGCCAGACAGGCATTGTGGCCGCCGAAGCCAAAGGAGTTGGACACTGCGAGCGACGCCCCGGTGCACACGGCTGTCTGCGGAATATAGTTCAGATCGCACACTTCATCTCTTTCCTTCAGATTGATCGTCGGCGGAAGGATCCTGTCCCGGAGGGCCAGCAGACATACCATTGCCTCCAATGCACCGGCTGCCCCCAGCATGTGTCCGGTCATGGATTTTGTGGAGCTGATCAGCGCCTTTGCGGCCGCTTTTTCCCCCAGCGCTCTTTTGATGATCACGGTCTCCGTGACATCGTTCATCGGCGTTCCTGTCCCGTGTGCGTTGATATATACAAGATCTCTCTCTGTATACCCCGCTTCCTCCAGAGCCATCCGCATCGCCCTCGCTCCGCTCTCTCCATCCGGATTAAGTGCCGTCATATGATAGGCATCACAGGTCGACCCGTAGCCGCAGACCTCCCCGTAAATCTTTGCGCCGCGTTTTACGGCATGCTCCAGTTCCTCCAGGATAAGGACAGCCGCCCCTTCCCCGATCACGAAGCCGTTTCTGCGGCGGTCGAAGGGCAGGGCTCCCTCATCGGGGTCCTCCGCAACGGAGAGCGCCTGCATGTTGGTGAAGCCGGCCACAGCGAGGGGCGTGACGGCCGCCTCCGTGCCTCCGGAAATGACTGCGTCCGCATATCCGTGCCGGATCAGGCGCATGGCTTCTCCGACCGCATTGCTGCCGGAGGCGCAGGCTGTCACTGCAGGCAGAGCCGGTCCCCTCGCGCCATACTGTATGGCCAGGGTCCCCGCCGCCATATTGGCGATCATCATCGGCACAAACAAAGAGGAGACACGACGCGGACCTCTTTCCAGGAGCTTTGTGTGCTCGGCCTCCAGCGTACGGATTCCTCCGATCCCCGCCCCCAGATAAACCGCAAACCGGTCCGGGTCAATGTTCCCTTTGATCCCGCTGTCCATGACCGCTTCCCTGGCTGCCGCAACGGCAAACTGCGTATTTCTGTCTGACCGCACAGATTCCGACTTCAGCATGTAGTCCAGGGGGTCAAAATCCCTGACTTCCCCCGCCAGCTTTGCCTTGTACCGGGAGGTATCAAACAATGTGATCGGCGCGATCCCGTTTTTTCCCGCCTTCAGGTTCTCCCAGGTATCCCGGACCGACTTGCCGACCGGGGTGACTGCCCCAAGGCCTGTCACCACCACTCTCCTGTATGTATGCTCCATTTTTCTTATCCTTTCCGACCATTCGGTATCCGTTCGTTCTGCACGTATCCGTGCGCAAAACGGCTCCTTCCTCATGGGTGGACGCTCGTCAAAACCTCACGAATGCCCGTGCAGGCACGGCATTCGCCCGGCTTTTCTTTGCTGTTTTATGATTCAAGACTCGCTCGCGAGTCTCTTAGCGAACTGCTTGCGGTTCGCTGCTTTTTTCACATCGCGATGCCGCCGTCCACGCGCAGTACTTCCCCCGTCACATAGTCGGCTTCCGCAAGGAAGGCGGCTGCTTTTGCCACGTCCTCCGGCGTACCGAACCGTTTGAGAGGGATCTGCACACGGACCATGTCGTGATTGAGTTCTTTCGTCATCTGTGTCTCGATGAACCCCGGGGCGAGCGCATTGCAGCGGATCCCGCGGGAGGCATATTCTCTGGCGACAGATTTTGTAAATCCGATCAGGCCCGCTTTGGACGCCGCATAATTTACCTGACCCAGGTTCCCCGTGAGTCCGGAGACAGAGCTGACATTGATGATGCACCCCTCCTTTTTTCTGACCATAAAGGGGAGAATGTGGCGGGTCATGTGAAAAGCCCCTCTCAGGTTCACGTCGATTACATCGTCGAAATCCTCTTTCCGCATGGCGATCATCAGCTTGTCTCTCGTGATTCCCGCATTGTTGACCAGGATCTCCACACTGCCGAAGGTCTTTATGATCCCGTCAGAGACGCGTTTTGTCATGTCAAAGTCTGTGACATCACATAAGAACGGCACTGCCGTCACGCCATACGCGTCCTGACAGCGCCTGCATATTTTCCAGGCATCCTCCTCGTTGGAGGAATAGAGCAGGGCGATGTCCGCCCCCCTCGAAGCCAGCTCAAGGGCGATCCCGCTCCCGATCCCTCCGGATCCGCCCGTTATGGCCGCCGTTTTTCCAATCAGCATTTCATCACCTCTCTCCGGATCCTGTCAAAATCCAGTCCCGAATATGTGTGGAGCGCCGGGTCGATCTTTCGGATCAGGCCTGCCAGTGTGTTCCCGGGCCCGATCTCAATGAATGTATCGATTCCGGAAGCTCTCATGGAAAGGACCAGGCTCTCCCACCGGACCGGTTTTCGGATCTGTGCCGCCAGGAGCTCCCTGAACTCCTCCGGATAAGGATACGGCTGGGCCGTCACATTCGAGTAGACCGGCATTTCCGGTCTCCGGCATCTTGTCTTCTGTAAAACAGCGAGGAAGGCCTCCGACGCCCCCTTCATCCAGGGAGAATGAAAGCCCCCGCCGACCGGCAGGATCATGATTCGTCCGCCCGCTTTTCGCACCGCTTCGGAGAACTCCGGAAGCCGGAAGGCATCTGTGGCGACAGTGGTCTGTCCCGGGCAGTTGTAATTGACCGGATAGACATTCCTCATTGATGCGCAGATCTGTTCGACCTTTCCGTGGGAGAGACGAAGCACAGCCGCCATCGCAGTATCCCTGTCCTCCACGGCCTCCTGCATGAGTTTCCCCCGCTTCACAGCCAGAGAAAACCCCGAAGCGTAATCAAACACACCCGCAAAGGTACAGGCGCTGACCTCTCCCAGGGAAAAACCCGCCACCGCATCCGGGGTAAGCCCTGTTTCCCGCAGAGCCTCTGCAAGCGCGAGCTCCATGGCAAAGAGGCAGGGCTGGGTATTTTCCGTCCGTCTCAGCTCCTCTGCAGTGCCGGAAAAGCACTGTCTGGAGGTCCCTGGGCGGACCCTGTCGCATATCCGGAAGATATCCCTTGCCGCGGGATACTTCTCCATAAGCTCCTTTCCCATACCCGGACGCTGATCCCCCTGGCCGGAAAAAACAAATGCTACCTTACCCATCTCGAAGTTCCTTTCAGACACTGCTCAGCTTCTCTTGTGACCTCCTCCACAATTTCCGCGGCAGGCTGGACCCTCTTCACCAGACCGGCGATCTGTCCGGACAGGAAACACCCGCTTTCCAGATCCCCTTCCTGCACGGCCAGACGAAGGGCGCCGGTTCCCAGAACATCCAGCTCCGTTTCCGAAGCCCCCCTGTACTCCGCTTCTTCGTACCTGCGGGAAAATGCGGTCCGCAGGCTCCGCACCGGGTGTCCGTTTCTCCTTCCGGTCACGATCGTGCTCCGGTCCGTCGCCCTGAGGATCTTTTCCCTGTATACCGGATGGATCGTGCATTCCCCGGCACACAAAAACCGGGTTCCCATCTGGATTCCCTGCGCCCCCAGCATCAGTGCGGCGGCAAATCCCCTTCCGTCTGCGATCCCTCCGGCTGCGATCACAGGCAGCCGGACCGCGTCGCAGACCTGCGGGACGAGGGCCATGGTCGTCGTCTCTCCGACATGGCCGCCGCTTTCACAACCCTCCGCGATCACCGCAGCGGCGCCCGCCCGCTCCATCAGCTTTGCCATGGCGACAGAGGCCACGACAGGGATCACGGCGCAGCCCGCTCTGCGCCACCTGTCCATAAAAGCAGCCGGGTTTCCCGCGCCGGTCGTCACTACGCGGACCCCTTCCCGGGCCGCCAGGTCCGCTACCTCGTCCGCAAAGGGACTGCGCAGCATGACATTCAGGCCAAAAGGCTTCTCCGTCCTTTTTCGGGCAAAATGGATCTGTTCCTCCACATAGGAAGCCGGGGCATTTCCCGCGGCGATGATCCCCAGGCCCCCGCCCTCCGAGACGGCTGCCGCCAGCCTCCCGTCGGCGATCCAGGCCATACCGCCCTGGAACACCGGGTACCGAATGCCCAGCAGACGGCAGATTTCAGTTTGCATTTTCTGTTTCCTCCCCCTTTCCGGCATCCTTCTTTTTTTCCTCGATGATCCGGATCAGATCCCCCACTGTCTCCACCTTTTCCGACAGTTCGATCTGCACGCCGGTGTAATCCTCCAGATCCATTAAAAGATCCACCCTGTCCAGGGAGTCAATGTTCAGATCCTTGAAGGTACTGTCCATCCTCACGGCACCGGCACCGCATCCGGTTCTTTCAGAGATGAGTTCAGCGATTTTGTCAAGCAGCATAGGTTCCCCTCCTGTGTAAAAAATGACTGCGCAGCTTTTTGCACCTGCCCCCGGTCCGCCCTTGCAGACCGGGACAGACAGTCAAAACCTGCTCGTGATAAATGGCTGCAGCCCGCAGCGAATGTATCGCTTGTGTGTATCATCATAACAGGAGCCGATTCCCTGTCAGTTCCCCGCGCGTTCCCGGACAGTTCCAGATTTTGAGGATCGTGCAGAACCCCGGCAGAACCCGCTCCGCCGGCAGCAGGAAAAAAGAGGCCCCATGCAGTTTTCCTGCATGAGACCTCTTTTTAACATCTATCTTTTGTAGTTCTCTTCGTATTGCTCTTTCGTATTGCTCTTTTGTATATCGCTTTTCTGCTCCGGTCCTCCGGACGCGGCCCGGACCTGCCTCATGCGCGAATCAGCCCGCCGGATCACAGGTCGATCCAATCCTCCCGCAGCATGCCGGCCAGGATGCTTTCCCCCCAGGAATACTCAGAGAGGAATTCCCCTTTAAACAGGTCCCGGCGGTCCATTTTTTTGTCTTCCCACGCGTAGTAGTCACAATCAAACAGGTCTGTATTCACTGTCTGCCCCCGGGTCGTAGACACCAGCAGCCCTTCGATCCCTGCCCTTGCCAGGGCATTTCTGAGCCTCCGGAGCGCATTGTAGTAGACGCTCATGCAGGCATTGCTGTAGGGCCGGTCCTCCCACAAGGTGCTGTAGACCTCTTCATTGCTGATTTCCTTGCCCCGCCTGGTGGCGACCAGCGCCAGGATCTCCTTTGCCTTTCCGGTGAGTCTGACCGGCTTTCCGTTCTTCCGCACCAGAAAGCGGCCGAACATCTGGACATATATTTCCTTTTCCTGCCTTCTGGCGATCAGACGCAGCTTTTCCATCATGAGCTGCAGAACTTCCTCCGTATAGGGTTTTACGATGTAGTAATCCCCGCCGATCTCGTTGGATTCGCGTATGTATTCGTCAAATGCAGTGATAAAGACGATCAGGATATTTTCCTGCAGCTTCTTCAGCTCCTGGGCGAGGTCGATCCCGCTCATTACCGGCATTTCCACATCCAGAAAAGCGATTTCCAGAGGGTTGGTCTTTGCATATTCCAGGGCATCCTCTGCCTCTTCAAACTGCCCCACCACACACAGATCGGAGATCCCGTCTGTCAGACGGAGAAATTTCCTGATCATCAAAGGTTCGTCGTCAACGATGATAGCTCTCATTTTTTCTTTTTTCCCCCTTCGGGACTCGAATCGTCGCCACCGTTCCTGTTCCCGGCTGACTTCGGAGCTCTACCCTTGCCCCCATTACCTTCTCAAGCCGGAACCGGATATTGATGATGCCCGTAGAATCCCTTTTCCTCTCCCGCAGATCCTGCTGAAACTTATGTATATCAAAACCTATTCCATCGTCCTCAACCTGTACGATCCAGTCCTCGTCGTCCTCCCCGGTCCGGATCTGCACGGTCCCTCCCTGCTTTCCGCGCCGGTAGATACCGTGGCGGATCGCGTTCTCCACCAGGGGCTGGATGCACAGAGGCAGTATATAAAAGGCGGTCGAACGGATATCGTACTCCACCTGCAGCCGGTTTCCCAGCCGCATCTTCTCGATATTTACATAGGCTCTGATGTTTTTGAGTTCCTCCGCAAACGGAATCGGCTCGTCCTTCGTCATTGCGCGCACACAGCTGCGCAGGTGTACGGTAAAATCCCCCAGAAGTTCGGAGGCGTAGCCGGGATCGATCAGGATCACCTCCTGTATGGATCCCAGGGCATTGTACAGAAAATGGGGCTGCATCTGGCTGGTGGAATTCCGGATCCGGCTCAGCAGAAGCTCCCGTTCCAGCTCCTCCAGCTCCTTCTCCTTTCTCTGCTGCTGCGTCAGGTCATAGATCACGCAGAAAACATGAACATCCCCTGTCGCCCGCTCCTGGTACAGATAAAAGACCGCTCTGCAGGGCACGCTCCCGCCGTCCTGGCCCTTCACGGAAAAGGAGACGGAGGCCCTCTTCTCCCTTCTCCTGAAACAGTCCAGCAGGTACTGCCTGCTGCTGATCTCCAGGTACTTATCTCTGTTTTCAACAACGCGGTATTTTGCGATCCACCTCTGCATCTGTTCGTATACCGGTATCTCCGTGACCGGGGGAACATCCATGATTCTTGCCCCGGTGCCGTCCAGGTGACCCACAGATTTTTCCAGGAGGATGTCACGCGAAAGATTCGCCTCCAGGTATGCCGCGGCACTGGCCAGGACTGCTTCCATGTGGTTTCTTTCCTTTTGCAGCATGGCCTCTATGGCGTTGTGGTGTTCCTCCTGCCTGCGCACGAGATCGTCGATATTTTTGACTCCCATCAGAATATGCGTTCCGTTCTCTACCGGCTGCAGGGTGGCCCGCAGCTGATGGAAGATCTTTTCCCCATTTCTCTGGATCTGATAGACGATCGTATGGTATTTTTTTTCCGAGACACCTGCGATCAGCGCAGCTTTATCCAGGT
>JAFWDM010000044.1 GCA_017513005.1 Lachnospiraceae bacterium | reverse complement strand
GTAGGCGAGACCAGGGTCTCCAGAGGACCCGGCCGCCGTGAGCAGGGACACGGTGCCCTCGCGGAGCGCGCCCTGATCCCGGTCCTTCCCTCGATCGAGGAGTTCCCTTATGCCGTCCGTGCGGTCTCCGAGACCTATGAGTCCAACGGATCCACCTCCATGGCTTCCACCTGTGCGTCCTGCATGGCCCTCATGGCGGCAGGCGTACCGATCAAAAAGCCCGTCGCGGGCATCAGCTGCGGTCTGGTCACAGGGGACACAGACGACGATTTTGTGCTTCTGACAGATATCCAGGGCCTCGAGGACTTCTTCGGGGATATGGATTTCAAGGTGACCGGCACAAAGGAAGGTATCACTGCGATCCAGATGGATATCAAGATCCCCGGTCTCACCAGAGACATCGTGACCGGCGCCATCGCGCGCTGCCGCGAAGCGAGACTCTTCATCATGGACGGTGTCATGCATGACGCGATCCCTGCGCCTCGTGAGTCCGTCAATGAGTACGCGCCCAAGATCGACTTTATGATGATCGATCCCGAGAAGATCGGCGACGTCGTCGGCCAGCGCGGCAAGACGATCAACGAGATCATCAAGCGCACCGGTGTCCAGATCGACATCAACGACGACGGCAGTGTCTCCATCTGCGGCAATGAGCAGAAGGGCATGGATGACGCCAAGCGCATGATCCAGACCATTGTCACCGACTTCGAGGAGGGACAGATCCTGGACGGCGTGGTCGTCAGCATCAAGGAGTTTGGCGCCTTTGTCGAGTTTGCTCCCGGCAAAGAGGGCATGGTGCACATCTCCAAGATCGCGCCGCACCGCATCGAGCATGTGGAGGATGTCCTCACGCTCGGCGACAAGGTCCGCGTGGTGTGCCTGGGCAAGGACCGCATGGGACGCCTGTCCTTCTCCATCAAGGACGCCCAGAAGGGTGCCGGCACCGGCGGCAGAAGGCGCAGATAAGCACAGGGCATGGTTCCGGAACATGGTTGTAAAACATCGAAAAGGCAGCTTTTGCAAGGCTGCCTTTTCTTGCAGAATACACTTGCACAAATACAGATGCAGGACCTGCTCGCGCGTCCTGCGCGCGTATCCCGCGGCGACAGGCACGGGTATTGCGCGGTGAAGAATGAAAGTGACCTGAAGGAGAGGGAGTCTACATGTTATCGATCGCAGAGGAAGTGGCGAGGCGCCGTACATTTGCTATTATTTCGCATCCGGACGCGGGCAAGACCACGCTGACGGAAAAGTTCCTGCTCTACGGAGGGGCCATCAATCTGGCGGGAAGTGTCAAGGGAAAGGCGACGGCCAGGCACGCTGTGTCCGACTGGATGGAGATCGAGAAGCAGAGAGGAATCTCCGTCACGAGCAGCGTGCTGCAGTTCGAGTACGGCGGATGCTGTGTGAATCTTCTGGATACGCCCGGGCACCAGGATTTCTCGGAGGATACCTACCGCACCCTGATGGCAGCTGACTCGGCCGTCATGGTCATCGACGCTTCGAAGGGCGTCGAGGCACAGACCCGCAAGCTTTTCCAGGTCTGTACGATGCGCCACATTCCGATCTTTACCTTCATCAACAAGATGGACCGGGATGCGCTGGACACGTTCGAGCTCCTCGATGATATCGAAAAGAACCTGGGGATCGACACCTGCCCCATGAACTGGCCGATCGGTTCCGGAAAAGGCTTTCGCGGGGTCTACGAGCGGTCCACCAAAGAGGTGATCCTCTACTCCGACACGGAGAAGGGGACGAAGGAGGGAAAACAGGAGAGGATCCCCCTCGACCGGGAAGAGGATCTGCTCGCCGCGATCGGTGAGGATCCCTATGAGACGCTCTCCGGAGAGGTGGAGCTTTTAGACGGTGCAAGCGCGGAGTTTGACCTCGACGCTGTGCGTGCCGGTCTTCTGACGCCTGTCTTTTTCGGATCCGCCCTGAACAATTTCGGCGTGGAGATCTTCCTGCAGAATTTCCTGGAGATGGCGCTCCCGCCCTCTGCCCGCAATTCGGACCAGGGGCCTGTGGATCCCGTGGAGGAGGGCTTTTCCGCCTTTATTTTCAAGATCCAGGCAAATATGAACAAAGCCCACCGTGACCGCATTGCCTTCATGCGCATCTGCTCCGGCCGCTATGAGATCGGGATGGATGTTAAGCATGTCCAGTCCGGCAGGATCCAGCGCCTTTCCCAGCCCCAGCAGCTGATGGCCAGCGACCGAAAGATCCTGGAGGAGGCCTATGCCGGAGACATCATCGGTGTGTTTGACCCCGGCCTCTATGCGATCGGCGACACCTTCTGCATGCCGAAAAAGGGATTCCGTTATGAGGGGATCCCGACATTCGCGCCTGAGCACTTCGCGCGTGTCCGCCAGGTGGACACCATGAAGAGGGACCAGTTTGTCAAGGGTATCACCCAGATCGCCCAGGAAGGCGCCATCCAGATCTTCCAGGAGTACAACACCGGTATGGAGGAGATCATCTGCGGGGTCGTCGGCATGCTGCAGTTCGATGTCCTGAAATTCCGGCTGAAAAGTGAATACAATGTGGAGATCCTGCTGGAGACTCTCCCCTACGAGCATATCCGCTGGATCGTAAACAGGGATATCGATCCCATGAAGATCACCGGCACGACGGATATGAAACGCATCAAAGACCTGAAAGGAAATCCCCTCCTTCTCTTTATCAACCCCTGGTCCGTCGGCATGGTGCTCGACCGCAACGAGGGGCTGCAGCTGGAGAATTTCTCCAGAAACTGACAGTAAACGACAAAATGCGCTTTATGCTGTCGTTTCCACCTACAGCAGGGCCCGCCGTTTTCTTATCAGTTCTGCTATGCAAAAAACAGGAATTCTGCTAAAATAGAACCACTACAGCCGCACGATGCGGGTATTGTTACAGCAGCAGACGGCTGTGTGCACAGATCCAGGGTGTGTACAAAGAAAGAACAGAATCATAAACGCTCCGCAACAAACCAAAGGTTTGTCGGATGCGCACGGAAGCGGCAGCACATGCTTCGCATGTGCGGAAGAGGTTGACTTGTCTTTGGAAAACAAGACATGCCAGCCCGCACGCGGGGCACAAGACTCGCGAGCGAGTCTTGAACGCAGGTTCTCCGGGCACTGCTGCCTGATCACAGCGGGCAGGTCCCGCATTTATGGGGAGTGAAGCCCGGAATCCGGAAGAAAAACGGGCATGGAGGTTTATATGGCACAGGAGAGTAAAGCAGGCACAGTGGCTGATATCGGGACAGTCAAGATCGCGGACGATGTCGTTGCAATGATCGCTGCATTTGCAGCGCTGGACGTCGAAGGCGTCGCTTGTATGCCCGGAGATGTCACACGGGAGATGATCAGCAAGGGCGGGATGAAGAAGATCGCGAAAAGTGTCAAAGTCGATGTCACCCGGGAGGGCGTCAAGGCGGATCTGTCCATCATCATGGAATATGGATACAATATCCCGACGACCAGCAGCCGCGTGCAGAAGCGCGTAAAAAATGCGATCGAGGAGATGACGGGCCTCGCCGTGATCGACGTGGACATACATATTTCCGGAATCTCTGTTCCGGACTGAGGGGCAGGAGAATATGAAGCAGAAGGCATTTAAGGAGCAGGTGTTCAAGCTTCTCTTCGGAGCGGATTTTAATACCAGGGAGGAACTGCTGGAGCAGATCCCCTTATATTTTGAGGCCGGGGATCTCACTGTATCCGATGCGGACCGGGCAAGGATCGGGGAACGGCTGGATGCGATCCTGGAGCGCCTGCCCGAAATCGACGCCCAGATCGCGGGAAAACTGACCAAATGGAAACCGGAGCGCATCGGCAAGGTGGAGCTGACGGTGATACGCATGACGGTCTATGAGCTTCAGAACTGTCCGGAGGTGCCTGTGGGCGTCGCGATCAACGACGCCGTCGAGCTGGCAAAAAAATTCGGGCAGGACGGGGCCGGACAGTTTGTCAACGGTGTGCTGGGTGCATTTGTAAAATCCGGGGAATGATCCTATGCGCAATGTATATTCCGTCTCCCAGATCAACTCCTACATCCGGCGCATGTTTACGGAGGACTACCTCCTGCGCGATGTGCTGGTCCGCGGGGAAGTGAGCAACTGCAAATACCATGCTTCCGGTCATATATATTTCACGATCAAGGATGCCTCCGGGACGTTATCCTGCGTCATGTTCGCAGGCCGTCGAAGGGGGCTTTCTTTTCACATGCAGAACGGCGATCAGGTGATCGTCGGAGGGACGATCGACGTATATGCGAGGAGCGGCAGTTATCAGCTCTACGCCGGCAGGATCCTTCGGGACGGAGTGGGAGAACTGGCGGAGCGTTTTGAGATGCTCAAAAAAAAGCTCCTGGAGCAGGGAATGTTCGACGCGGCCTACAAGCAGCCTGTCCCCCGGTATATCCGGTCTCTCGGCGTCGTGACCGCAGCCACGGGGGCGGCGGTGCGGGACATCATTCAGATCGCGAAGCGGCGCAATCCCTTTATCGAGATCATCCTGTATCCCGCGATCGTGCAGGGCGAAGCGGCTCCCGACAGCATCGTGCGCGGGATCCGGACGCTCGATGCCCGGGGGGTCGATGTGATCATCATCGGGCGAGGAGGCGGATCCCTCGAGGATCTGTGGGCTTTTAACGAGGAGAAGGTGGCACAGGCGGTCTTTGACTGCATGACGCCTGTCATCTCTGCAGTCGGACATGAGACGGACACGGTCATCACGGATTTTGTCGCGGACCTGCGCGCACCGACACCCTCCGCTGCCGCGGAACTGGCGGTGTACGACCTGTTTCAGTATGAGGAGGACGTCCGTACTTTTTATACAGGCCTGTACAGAGGCATGCAGAAGAACCTGCAGCAGTACCGCCTGCACCTGGACCGGCTCGGCAGGGAGCTCCATCATCTGTCTCCCGATGCCAGGATCCGGGACCAGCGCATGACAGCCCAGAGCGCCCTGGAGAGGCTGGACCGGCTGATGACCCTCAGGATCGACGATTCCAGAAGGCTGGCTGCCCGGGACGACCGGCTGTGGTATCTGATCAGAGAGAAGATCAATGACAGTCGGAAAGCGGCTGCAGAGGAGGAGCGGCTGGAGCTTCTGATCACGAACAGGATCGCGGGCGCCAGAGGGCGTCTGGCTGCCGGACTGACACTGGCACATCATATGGACCGCGCACTCTCGGGGAGCCGCCACAGGATGGAGCTTCTGGCGGGTTCTCTGGAACATCTCTCCCCGCTCACCCGCCTCTCGGGCGGCTATGGCTTTGTCTCCCTGCCGGACGGGAGGTCTGTGCGGTCTGCGGGTCAGCTGGGAGCGGGGGATCCTTTCCGGGTGAGGCTGCAGGACGGCACCGTGGATGCCGTGGCGCAGCGGATACACCGGGACAGCCCAGAGCCCGTCATTTTTGAAGAAATACAGGCGGGCGGCGGACAGACGCCAAAAAACAGCAGGGAAGGAGAGACCTGAAAATGTCCAATACGGAAGAAATGCAGACTACAGTTCATACCCCGGCGGAACCGGGAACCGGGGCGGAGGATCCTGTGCGCGGGGATCTCTCTGTCGAGGAGGCATTTGAAGAGCTGGAGCGCCTTATACACAGGATGGAGGAGGACGGGATCTCCCTGGAGGAGTCCTTTGCCTGTTATGAAAGGGGGATCCGTCTGGTGCGGTTCTGCAATGACCGGATCGACCGGGTCGAGAAAAAGGTGCAGATGCTGCGCGGCGAGGGAGAAGCTCCGCTGCCGGACCAGCTGTGAACAGGATGTCTGTCTATGTACGGCACAGGCAGGTCCTGCATGAGGATGGGAGAGCCCCGCTGCCGGATGCCGGACAAAAGCGGAGAGGGGATGAACAGGATAGTGGAAACGACAGATAACCGGAAAGAGGGATTTTCTGAAATCCTTGAGAAACTTGTTGCGCAGTGCAACGATGTGCTGTTAAAATATTTACCCGACCCGCAGAATATGCCTGCGGGCGAAGAACCCGCCTCGACGGTGGCGGAAGCCATGCAGTACAGTGTCATGGCAGGAGGAAAGCGTCTGCGCCCGCTTCTGATCGCCAGGATCAGTGACCTGTACGGAGGGAGGCGCGCACTGGCGGAGCCCTTTATGGCGGCGCTGGAGATGATCCACACCTATTCCCTGGTCCACGATGACCTGCCGGCCATGGATGACGACGAGTACCGCCGCGGCAGGAAAACGACCCATGTTGTCTACGGTGAAGGCATGGCGGTCCTTGCGGGCGATGCGCTCTTAAATCTGGCCTATGAGACTGCGCTGAAGGCCTTTGAAGCCGTAAAGACCCCCGGGGAGAGTGCCGCAGTCGTCCATGCCCTGCAGATCCTTGCCCGCAATGCCGGCATTTTCGGCATGGTCGGCGGGCAGTGTGCGGACCTGGAGGCCGAAAACGGAGATATTTATCGCAGGGGAGGCGACAGCGCAGTCCTTCTGGAGTATATCCACAGCCACAAGACGGCCTGTATGATCTCCAGCGGATTTATGATCGGTGCGGTCCTGGCAGGTGCCCCGCCGGAGGATATCGCACTTCTGGAGCAGATCGCGGTACAGATCGGCATCGCATTCCAGATCCGGGACGACATCCTGGATGTGACCGGTGACAGTGAGGTGCTGGGCAAACAGGTCGGAAGCGATGAAAAGGACGGCAAGGCGACCTATATCACGATCCACGGCATGGATGCCGCCAGGAAGGATGTCCTCGCACACACTGTCTCCGCCCTGCAGAAATGGGACAGCCTGACCGTAAAAGATGATTTTCTCCGGAACCTGATCGAGGAGCTTGTGACGCGCCGGAGCTGAAGATCCACAGGCCCGGTCAGATACACGCGGCTGCCCGCGTGGTATCTACAGTATAAAAGGAGTATTCATTTGGGCTATTTAAACCGTATTCAAAAGCCGAATGATATCAAAAAGATCCCGCCGAAGGCCTATGAGGAACTGGCGGAGGAAATACGGGATTTCCTGGTTGAGAAGGTCAGTGTTTCCGGCGGCCATCTCGCCAGCAATCTGGGGGTCGTGGAGCTGACGATGGCCCTGCACCTGGTTCTGGACCTGCCGAAAGACAAGATCATCTGGGATGTCGGGCACCAGTCCTATACCCACAAACTTCTGACCGGGCGCAGAGACGGTTTTGACAGTCTCCGGCAGACCGGCGGAATGAGCGGATTTCCCAAGAGAGCGGAGAGTGACTGCGATGTATATGACAGCGGCCACAGTTCGACCTCTGTGAGCGCTGCACTGGGGATGGTGCGTGCCCGGGAGCTGTGCGGAAAGGACGAGACGATCGTCGCTGTGATCGGCGACGGCGCGATGACGGGCGGGCTCGCCTATGAAGCCCTCAACAATGTCTCGCAGCTTTCCTCCAATCTCATCATCATCCTCAATGACAATAATATGTCGATTTCCGAGAATGTGGGCGGTCTGTCCAAATACCTGCGCCGTCTTCGGACTTCGCAGGAGTATGTGGATCTGCGCGACCGCATCCACGAGTCCCTCCAGGACCGTATGCCCATGGTGGCAAAAGGCATCAGCCGGGCTAAACAGTCGATCAAGTCCCTGGTGGTGCCAGGCATGTTTTTTGAGGAGATGGGGATCACCTATCTGGGACCGGTGGACGGACACAACATACAGGAAATGGTCCGCGTGCTCTCGGATGCCAGACGTCTGCGCAAGTGTGTTCTCGTGCATGTGAGGACCAGAAAAGGAGCGGGCTATGAACCTGCCCGCAAGCATCCTGCCAGGTTCCACGGCACACCGCCTTTTGATATCGCGACGGGAAAACCCCTGCATCCCTCCAAAGGGGAGAGTTATACAGGTGTATTCTCGGGGACGATTCTGGAGATCGCCAGGGAAGACCCCTGTATCGCTGCTGTCACGGCCGCCATGGCGGACGGCGTCGGACTGGCGCATTTCCGCACCCGTTTTCCCAACAGGTTTTTTGACGTGGGGATCGCGGAACAGCATGCCGTGACTTTTGCGGCTGGCCTGGCGGCGGGCGGCATGAAGCCTGTCGTCGCGGTCTATTCGACCTTTCTGCAGCGCGCCTACGACCAGATCCTGGAGGATGTGTGCCTGCAGAAGCTTCCTGTCGTATTTGCGATCGACCGGGCGGGCATCGTGGGGGCGGACGGGGAGACCCACCAGGGAATCTTTGACCTCTCCTATCTCTCCACGATGCCGAATATGACCGTCATGGCACCGAAAAACAGGCAGGAGCTGATCGATATGCTGCATTTCGCTGTTTCTCTGGGGAAACCGGTGGCGGTCCGCTATCCGCGCGGACAGGCTTACGAAGGCCTGCAGACATTCCGGGCACCCCTGGAAACCGGAAAAGCGGAGATGCTTTTTGAGGAGGGCGGGATCCTTCTATTGGCTGCAGGGAGCATGGTAGAGTGCGCCGTGCGGGTCCGGGAGATCCTGGGAGCAGACGCAGTCAAATGTTCTGTTGCCAATGCGCGTTTTGTGAAGCCTCTGGATACAGAGCTTCTGGCTGCTGCAGCCTCACGGTATTCGCTGATCGTCACGATGGAGGAAAATGTCGCCAGCGGAGGGTTCGGAGAGCATGTCGCGGCCTGGTATGCGGAGCAGGGGATCCGGGTTCCGCTCCTGCAGATCGCGCTTCCGGATTCCTTTGTGCCGCACGGGTCTCCGGCAGAGCTCATGCGGATCACCGGGATCGATCCCGAAAGTGTCGCGCAGAAGATCCGGTCCCGGCTTGCGGGTTCAGGAAAGGGATCTGACAGGGCCCTGTGAAATGCTGTATATGCATGAAACTACCGCACTTGTCCTGTAAACTGAGGTTATGAGCATAAAGTTGTGAGCATAAAGATGAGCAGTAAAAAACGTCTGGATGTCCTGCTTGTGGAAAAGGGACTGGCCCCTTCCAGGGAGAAGGCAAAGGCCATGATCATGGCAGGGATCGTATATGTAAATCAGCAGAAAGAGGATAAGGCGGGAGCAGTATTTCCGGAGGATGCCGCCGTGGAAGTCCGGGGACAGACGCTGCGCTATGTCAGCCGCGGCGGGCTGAAACTTGAAAAGGCCCTGGCATGTTTTTCCATCGACCTCAGGGGCCGGATCTGCATGGACATCGGCGCCTCCACCGGCGGATTTACGGACTGCATGCTGCAGAACGGAGCAGCTAAGGTCTATGCGATCGACGTCGGATACGGCCAGCTGGACTGGAAGCTCCGTGAGGATCCCCGCGTGATCTGCATGGAAAAAACAAATTTCCGCTATGTAAAACCCCGGGATCTGGATCCAGCCTGGATCCCGGACTTCGCAAGTGTGGACGTATCTTTTATTTCGCTGTCCAGGATCCTGCCTCCTGCCCGGGAGATCCTTGTGCCCGGTTCGGAAATGGTCTGTCTGATCAAACCACAGTTTGAAGCGGGCAGGGAAAAGGTCGGCAAAAAAGGGGTCGTCCGGGATCCTAAGGTTCACGTGGAAGTGATCGAAAATGCAGTCCGGACAGCCCGGCAGACCGGCTTCGAGGTCCTGGGGCTTACCTGGTCACCTATCCGGGGACCGGAGGGGAATATCGAATATCTCATGTACCTGCGGCGTCTGCCCGACGCTGCCCGGGAGGAGGAAGACGGCTCCGGCGCGCCGCTGCCTTCCCGGGAGGAAAAAGACTGTTCCGGCTCTACCGTGTGCGGCCCTTCGCAGGAGGAAGTCCGGGAACTCGTTCGTGCATCCCACGAGGAACTGGATCACGGATGAGGATCTGACGGGTGCGTATCTGTATGTTACTTCTCATGAAGCAGCGCCTCACAGGCATAAGAACAGCCGCATGCTCTGCGGCTAAGTAAGAGGAGCGGACATGAGCATTGATCGTTTTTTCATTGTCGCCAACCGGGGAAAAGACAAAGAGCAGATCTTCTCCAGACAGATCCGGGCATTTCTGCAGGAGAACGGTTATACCTGTGTGATCGCCTATTCGGACGAAGAACGCAGTCAGATGCGCACGCAGCTGCGCAGCGGGCAGGACTGCCTGCTGGTGCTGGGCGGAGACGGGACCGTTCTGGAGGCGGCGCATCTGGCGGCCGGTACAGGGACACCGATCCTGGGGATCAATCTGGGAAATCTGGGATATCTGACGGAAGTGGACGCCCCCGGATGGGAGCAGGCTGTCCGGAGCGTGATGGACGGCAGCTATGAGATCGAGAGCCGCATGATGCTGGATGGATTCGTCACGGACGCAGACCGCCATATGTATCCGGGGGCATGCGGAACGGCGCTCAACGACATCGTCATCACGCGCAACAGGGGCCTGCAGGTCCTGTATTACAATATTTATGTCGACGGGCAGTTTCTCAACCGTTTCAGCGCGGACGGCGTGATCGTGTCCACGGCGACCGGGTCCACCGCCTACAATCTCTCCGCGGGCGGTCCGATCGTGGAGCCCAAGGCCAGGCTGATCCTGCTCACACCGATCAGCCCGCACACGCTCAGCAGCCGGAGCATGGTCCTTTCTGCGGACGACCGCATCACGATCGAGATGGTCCCTCCGCGGGACGGAAAACCGCTCTGTGCGGAATGTGACTTTGACGGGACGAGAAATATAGGGCTAAGCAGCGGGGACCTGGTCAATATCACCAGTGCCGCCGGGACGACCCGACTGATTCGTCTGAATCAGAGGACATTTCTGGAGGTCCTCCACAAAAAGATCACCTCCTGAACCTGATCGTATTTTCGAGGCCGGGCATGCAGGCAGCCCCGGCGCTTTCGCCCGCCGCAGCAGGGAGAATAGCGGCACGTACATTGCGCTGTGTCAGAAGGCGGCATTTTGCCCGCCGCGGCAAGGAGAATAGAGATGAAAACAGAACGTCTGGATGCAATTCTTGATATCATACGGGAAAAAGATATCGCGACGCAGGAGGAGCTGCAGGCGGCGCTTCGTGACCGCGGTTTTGAAGTGACCCAGGCGACGGTTTCAAGGGATATTCGTTATCTGCAGCTTGTAAAGCGTCAGTCAGGGACCGGAAAGAGCGTCTATGCTGTCCATGAATCCCGGGGACACCAGGAGCAAGGAAGGCTGCTCCGCGTCCTGCAGGATGCTGTCCGCAGCGTCGATACCGCCCAGAACATCCTTGTGATCAAGACCGAGGCGGGTATGGCGATGGCGGCGGCAGCAGCCATTGACAGTCTCTCCATCGCCGGGATCGTAGGCTGCATCGCCGGCGATGACACGATCATGGCGGCACTGCGCACGACAGAGGCGGCCGAAGAAGCCTGCAGCAGGCTTCTTCGTGACCTTCAGCTGGCCTGAAGCAGGCCGGCAGCCCTGCGGGTATACGACGAAGCGTACTGTTCTTTGCCTGTGCGCCTTCGTTTCACTCAATCGTTCCATTTTCAGGAGGTGGAGTCACACATGCTGCTCAGCATACACGTCAGGAATCTCGCCCTGATCGAAGAGGAGGAGGTCTCTTTTACAGACGGCCTCAATATCCTGACCGGAGAGACCGGCGCGGGAAAATCGATCATCATCGGATCTATCAATCTGGCTCTTGGAGCGAGGGCTGATAAGAGCATCATCCGGACGGGCTCTGAATATGCCCTGATCGAGCTCACTTTTCAGGCAGACCACAAAAGGCAGCTGGAAAAGCTTCTTGCGATGGGGATCGATCCGGAGGAGGACGGGATCATTCTGATCAAAAGAAAGATCCTTCCGTCCCGCAGCGTCTGCTCTGTCAACGGGGAGACGGTGCCGCTAAAGCAGCTCCGGGAGATCGGGGAGATGCTGATCGATATATACGGACAGCGGGAAAACCAGCGCCTGCTTCGCAAAGATGCACAGCGGCGGACCGTGGATGATTTTGGCGGGGACAGGATTGCCCCGCTTTTGTCGCGGACTGCGGATACCTGGCACATCTGGAAAAAACTCTCCGACGAGTGGAACCGGGATGACCTGGACGAGTCCGCCCGCCTGCGCGAACTGGATCTTCTGACCTATGAGGTGGATGAGATCGAGGCGGCTGCCATCCGTGAGGGGGAGGAGGAAGAGCTCGAAAAGGAACACCGGATCCTGGGGAGCTTCAGGCGGATCAGCGAGGCCGCAGGCAATGCCTGCCGGCTCACGGCCGAGGACGGCGCAGCCGATCTGATCGGACGCGCATGCCGGGAGCTTTCCTCCGTTGCGGGTATCGATGAAGATCTGGACGGGCTTCTGGACCAGGCTTCCGAGATCGACAGTCTTCTGTCGGATTTTAACAGGAGCCTCACAGACTATGTGGAGGGGCTTTCCTTCGACCCGGCCCGCCTGGCGCAGATCGAGGACCGGCTGGATGTCATTCGCCGCTGCCAGGACAAGTACGGCAGGTCCGTGAAGGAGATCAGGGCCGCACTGGAAGAGAGGCGAAGCCGTATTGATTTTCTGCAGGCCTATGAGAGCCGGCGCACGGCCCTCGCGGCGGAGCTTAAGAGCGCGCGCGGAGACCTGGAAAAGACATGCAGGGAGCTCACTGAGGCCAGAAAGCAGGCTGCTGCGGACTTCTCCGCCCGCATGAAGGAAGCCCTTCTCGACCTGAATTTTCTGCGCGTGGAATTTGCCGTATGTGTGGAGCCGGATATGGATCATCCGGGCCCCGAGGGCGTGGACCATGTTTCCATGCATATCTCCATGAACCCGGGCGAACCCCTGCGGCCCCTGGAACAGGTCGCCAGCGGCGGCGAGCTTTCCAGGATCATGCTCGCTCTCAAGACGGTGTTTGCGGGCAGGGATGAACTCTACAGCTTCATCTTCGACGAGATCGATACAGGCATCAGCGGGCAGACGGCCTGGAAGGTCGCCGCCAGGATGGGACGGCTGGCAGGAGATCACCAGATCCTCTGCATCACCCACCTGCCGCAGATCGCGGCCATGCAGGACAGTCATTTTCTCATCGAAAAAGAAGCCGGAAACGACAGCACCGCGACGCATATCCGGCGCCTCGATGAGGCAGGGAGCGAAGAGGAGGTCGCCCGCCTTCTCGGGGCAGGGGACATCACGGAGGCGGCCCTGCAGAACGCCAGAGAAATGAGACGGACAGCGGAAATAGAAAGAGAAAAGAAAAAGAGAAAAGAGCGGATACCGGTCATGAGATGCGATCCGGCAACAATGCATGACATGCATACAGACGGATGAGGGTTCAGGATGAATAGACAGACAGAAAAAATGCGCCGTGAACTGGAGGAGATCTTTCTGCAGTTTCCGACGATCCGCACGGCGGACATTCCGGGGATCGATCTGTATATGGATCAGGTCACTACTTTTCTGCAGGAAAACCTGCGGGGGCTGTCCAGAGACCCGGAGGGTGACAAGTTCCTGACGAAGACCATGATCAACAATTATGTCAAGAACAAGGTCCTGATACCGCCGGTGAAGAAAAAATACAGCCGCGAGCATATGATGCTGCTCATCATGATCTATTACATGAAGAGTTTTCTTTCCATCGGAGACATCCGGTCGATCACGGGGCCTGTCACGGAGCATTATGCGGCATCCCCGGTCCCGCGTTCTTCCGACAGGAAAAGGGAGGCGGCAAAAAAAGATACCGGTGAGGACCGCCATTCCGACGACGCACCATATATAGTCTATGCCGAAGGCCATTTCAAACAAACGGGAAAGTCCGTTGTAAAGAGATGC
>JAFWDM010000043.1 GCA_017513005.1 Lachnospiraceae bacterium | reverse complement strand
TGACCTGCGCCGTGATCTGTCTGTTTTCTTCCATGACAAGCCCTTTCCGCCATATATGGCTGCAGAAATTTTGTTTCATTTAAGGGCTTGTAAATTTTGCGCAAAAAAACTGCCGCGCCGGTTCGCGGCCGGCGCGGCAGTTTTTTAACATTTTATGTGCTGCAGGAAACAGTTTCCGGTTATTTCTTTCTCTTCATCAGGAAGAAGAAGATGCCGACAGCTTCGAGGGCACCCACCAGTGCTGCAACGCCGATATTGGCGTTGTTGAACATAGTGGTCATCCTGTCAGGCTTGCCGGAGGGGTCGCCATCGGCGTAGTAGCCGGAGTTGCCCACGGTGTAGAGGATATTCTTGCAGGCCTGGCGCATCGCGAGGGTCGCTGTGGCGCTCTGGTCTTTGAACTGGTTGGACTCTGCGGAGGCAAAACCGAGCATGAGGTCATTGCCGTTGCGGACGCAGTGGTCGGAGATCATGTAGCCGTAGGATCCGTCGTAGTCGGTCTCGACCATGCCGACAAATCCCCACTCGCCGCGGAGCACTTCGTTGAGAAGGTGGTTGTTGGCGCAGCTGGGCTCCGTGCCGATCCAGTTGAAGGAGGACATGAC
Source organism: Lachnospiraceae bacterium (assembly GCA_017513005.1). Lineage (GTDB taxonomy): Bacteria > Bacillota > Clostridia > Lachnospirales > Lachnospiraceae > CAG-791. Next base: position 13,923 of record JAFWDM010000043.1, on the reverse strand, counting down.
TGCCCTGCTGGTTCCGGTGAATCCCTTGGTCGCGATCTCAAAAGGCTTGAGGTAGATCTCGCGGATCGCCTGCTCGGAGGCAAAGGTCAGCAGGAAGCTGCAGCGGTTGCATTCCTGGTCATTGAGCGCGAAGTGCTTGATGTAGGGGTAGACACCCTTGGCGGCAGCGCCGTTGCACTCCGCCATGGCGATCCTGCCCGCCAGCACGCCGTCCTCGGAGTAGTACTCGAAGTTGCGGCCTGCGAAGGCATTGCGATGGGTGTTCATGGCGGGGCCGTACCAGCCGTAGTTGTTGGCGTCGACATACTCCTGGGCCATCGCATCGCCCATCCTCTGGATAAGTTCTGTGTTCCAGGTCTGGGCCATGAGGACTTCCGTGGGATACGCCGTGCCGTAGGCACCGGTGATGAAGTTGGAGAGGCCTGCAGGGCCGTCGCAGTCGGAGGTCGCGACCTTGCCGACGGATTCGACCGCCGCGGTCTGCCAGCCGCCCAGGTTGATCATGAGGGCCATGTCCTCAAAGCTGAGCTGGTCGAGCAGCTGGTCCCACTGGGGATCGTCGTAGTCCTTGCCGCGGAGATCGTAGAGCCTGATTCCGTTGGAGGCGCCGAGCGTGGGCATGACGTCGTCCGCATTGTCAAATGCTGTCGGATCATAGGTGCCCATCGCATATTTTTCGATCACGGCGCGGACCTCAGCGCTCATCTCCCCCAGCTTGTCGGAAGGCGCTGCTGTCGCTTCCTTGTAGTTGGCGAACTTGTCCTTGCGGCTCAGCTGTGTGAAATCGCCCCGGGAATAGTCCTGGAAACGGTTGACCGCAGGGATCCTGTCAGTGCTGCGGCCTGCGCTGTAATCCACGTCTTTTTCCACCTTGAAGGACTCCTCGGCGAGGACGGTGTGGGAATCCGAGCGCAGGGAGATCGAATAGTCCCCGGCTTCCAGAATATAACCGCCGGAAGCGATCTTGACCCCGTCGTCATAGGAGGCCATATCCTCTGCGGAAATGCTGAAGGAAAGGGTCTCGGAAGCGCCGGGCTCCAGGGTGGAGGTCTTGCCGAAATCGACCAGGTTCACGGCGGATTTCTCGATGCCGCCGTTGGTATAGGGCGGGGTGAAGTAGACTTCGACTACGTCCTTGCCGGCGGTGCTGCCGGTATTGGTTACTTTCACGTCAAAGGCCGCATTCGTTCCGTCGAAGGCAAAGTTCTCGATCTCCTGGGTGAAGGTCGTATAAGAGAGGCCGTAGCCGAAGGGGTACTGGACTTCCTTTTCATAATCGATCAGGCCTTCCGCCGCCGCAGTCTCGTAGAACTTGTAACCGACGTAGATGCCTTCCACATAGTTGACGAAGGCCATGTTGCCTTCATAGGCAGGATCTGCCGCCAGGATCGCCTGCTTCAGGTCATCGACGTTGGAGAAAGAGAAATTGCCGAAGTTGTTCCAGGTCGGCGTCGTGGTCAGGTCCTTGACGAAGGTGTCCACGGTCCGTCCGGAAGGGTTCACGGTTCCGTTCATGATCTCACCGAGCCCCGTGAAACCGGTGTTGCCGGCACCGGGCGCCAGGATGACTGCACCGATCTGGGGATAGGAATCCACCCAGCCCAGCTCCATGGGGTTGTTGGCGTTGACGACCACGACGACCTTTTCAAATTCGGAGCAGACCTTCTCCACCATCTTCTCTTCCGTCACGGAGAGCTCCAGGTAGTGCTCGCCTTCTTCGAAATCGTCATAGGAGCCGTTGTTGGTATAGACCGCATTTGTATATCCGTACTGAGTGGGGATGATCGAGACTTTCTCCGCCAGGTTATAGGTCCCGTGAATGACCGCATTCATATCGGTCGGAAGGTCCGCGCCCTCTCCACCCGAACGGGAGATCACGATGACCGCCGTATCGGAGAAGTCTTTCGCTTCACTCATCAGGTCATCCGTATAGGATTCGACCGTGGGCTCCGGCAGGGTCCAGTCCTGGGACTGCATCGCGACCGTGGGCCTGTCCGCGCGATAATCCGTATACATCTGGGTCAGGGTCTTGTTTGTCTCAAAACCCGCATCCTCTAAGGAGCCCAGGATCCCGACCGCGGTAGAACCGTCGGAGGAACCCGACCCGGTTCCGCCGAAGATCGGATTCGTGGAGCCCCATCCGAAAACATTGAGTTTTTCCGTGCCTGTAAGGGGCAGGATCCCGTCATTTTTGACCAGGACGAGTCCTTCCTCGCCGACCTCCTTGATCACATTCTTACTGGCCTCGACCGTAGAATCCTGCAGATCGATCTTGGCGTTGTTCAAAAATGTGGAGATGCTGGACTTGAGCGGTCCCATGCAGACGGCATTGACCATGACCGCCACCGCAACGATAAATGCGGAAACGGCAGTGATGCGGGTAAAGCCGCAAATGCCCTTTTTGAGTCTGCCGGCGAAGATCAGCACAAGGATCAGGATGATCAGGGCCGCCAGGATCCCGTATACATAGCCCATGCAGCTGGACAGATAGGAGGCGAAATCCGCCTCGCTGACACCCATGCCGTAGAAGATGGGTCCCAGCAGGTTGGTGATCAGAGACTGCATATGTTTCCTCCCTTTCTCTAATTACCGGTGAACAGTTGCTGTTTTTCTTATTTTCTGATTTCCTTATTTTCTTCTCTTCTTATCTGATTTTCCTTATCTGATTTCCCTTATCTGTTTTTCCTTTTTATCAGGTTCACGGTCTTCTTATTTTCTTTTTCCAAATCCCTCGGCAAAGATGGTCTTGTCGATCGCGAAGATGATGACCATGGAAACGCCTCCGGTGACGACTGTCGTCACGATATTCCGGATCCCGTCCGGTACGTGAAATGCCGCCGTCACGGGATTCCAGATGCAGGTGAAGAGGTTCATGATAAAGAAGACGCCCAGGGCACCTGCAAAGTGACACAAAAGCTGCGGAAGGACAGGTCCCTTACTGCGGAAGGTGACGTTCCTCTGGAGAGGGAAATTGATGCACTCACCTAAAATGATCGATGTGAAGTTGGCCAGGGTAAAGGCCAGGCCGCCGTCCGCCAGGCTGTTGCCGATGATGGCGAGCGTGAGCGGCACGCCCATAACGGACACCTCGATCCCGGGCCAGGCCCAGGCGACATCTCCCACTGCCCCGCGGAAGAGACCCGGCAGGACCGTCAGCAGGAGCCACTTGAGGAAGGTCACGAAATAGCTGAACACCAGGAACAGCCCGCCCTCCCGGATCCACTGCGCCGCCTTCGGATGTATCTGCGCAAAATTTTCAAACCATTGTTTCATAAGTCATTCCTCTATTTTAGTCATTCCTCTATTTGGTCATTTCTCTTTTCGGACATTTCTCTTATTGGTCTATCCTCTTTTGTGTTATTTCTCGAATGGCATTTCCTGCTTTTCCGGAACCTGTTTCGAGAAGGAACTGCTGTCTGCAGGGTCTGTCACTCTATCTTCTGCGCCCTCTTCTGTACGCCGCGCTGCCGGAAGTAGCCGCCGACCAGGCCGCCCACGCCTTTGATAAAGCCGCCAGCGTGTCCGTTCACGATCTGCAGGATGCTCTCGCACATCTCCTGCGAGACCGCGCCTCCGGTCATCTTGCCGATCGCGCGGAAGGGCATGTTGTAGATGAAGATGATGTTCAGATCCGGCTTGCCTTTCTCAATTGATTTGTTTAGCATGTTGGTCATGACCTTGTAGACCAGGCGGGCCTTCAGGCTCTTTGCATAGTAGAGCTGGCAGATCGCGTCGTTCATCTCCAGCGTGCCGGACCAGCTTCCGTCCGGGACAGGGTGGCCCAGGAGCTTTGTAAACTCTTCGTCGGACACCTGCAGGATGCTGCCGCAAGCATAGGAGGGAACTTCGGAGAGTGCATACGGCAGCGGTGCATCCGTTCCCTGCACGGTCACCGTCCCCCTGAGACGGATATCCTCGCAGCTGGCTCCGATCAGGATCTCATACTCACCGCCGTCGATCTCGAAGCGGTCCGTTTTCGTATTGAAATACCGGAATGCCTTGTCGTCGAGCGGGATCGTGACCCTGCTGCTCTCTCCCGCCTGCAGGCGGACCTTGGCAAAGCCCTTGAGCTCCAGAGCCGGCCTGTACACCTTCGGGGCCTTCGCGCTGACATAGAGCTGGGCGATCTCCGCCCCCTCCCGGTCCCCGGTATTGGTGATCACAAAGGAAGCCTCCTTCTCCGTCACTGTCAGGTTGCTGTACTCGAACGAAGTGTAGCTCAGGCCGAACCCGAATGGGAAGAGGACCGGCTTGTCCGCTGTCTCAAAATAGCGGTACCCTACATAGAGTCCTTCGCGGTACTCCACGCTCCTCTCCTTTGCCGGGAAATAGGGTGCGGAGGGGACATCCCCGTAAGCGACAGGGTAGGTCTCATTGAGCTTTCCGGAGGGGTTGACCTGTCCCAGAAGGACCTTCAGGACTGCGGAAGCGCCCGCCTGGCCGCAGAGATAGCCGTGCACCAGCGCCCGGCACTGGTCCAGCCAGGGCATCTCCACGGAGGAACCTGCCGACATGACGACGACAACATTGGGGTTGACTCCGGCGACTGCCCGGAGCAGGTCGATCTGGCTCTGCGGCAGGCGCATATGGCTTCTGTCCAGGCCCTCAGATTCACTGATCTCATCCAGGCCCAGATACAAAAGGACGACATCCGCTTTCTTCGCCAGCGCGGCCGCTTCGGCCTGGAGGGCCGGATCTCCCTCACCGACGCGCGGATAGCCCTGTGCATAGCCGGCCAGGTCAAAGGGGAAGCTGCCGATCACATCCATCGTGGCCTCCAGCTTCGTCGGATTGACGACGGAGGACCCGGCTCCCTGATACCTGGGCGTCTTTGCAAACTCTCCGATGACGGCGACTTTCGTGCCTTCCTTCAGCGGAAGGATCCTGCCCTCATTTTTCAACAGGACGATACTCTCTTCGCACGCCTTCTCCGCCATCCTGTGATGGGCTTCCACATCGAAGGTTTTTCCTTCATAGGCCTGGACCGCGCTGTGTGTGCTAAACACCACATCCAGCAGCTCGTCGACCCGTCTGTCCACCAGGTCCTCGCTGATCTTTCCCTCTGCCAGGGCCTTTTTCAGGTACTCGGCGGAATCGCCGCCCGTGGATGGCATCTCCAGGTGGGACCCGGCGCGCACGCCCTCCACGAAATCGTTACCGGCTCCCCAGTCGGAGACGACGAAACCGTCGAACCCCCACTGGTCCCGCAGGATCTCCTGCAGCAGGTGCTCGTTTTCGTTGGCATAGACCCCGTTGATCATATTGTAGGAGGACATGATGCACCTGGGTCTCCCCTCCTTCACCGCGATCTCAAAGTTGGTCAGATAGATCTCGCGCAGTGTGCGCTCATCCACAACAGAATCGGAAGCCTGCCTGCGGAGCTCGGTGTTGTTCGCCGCAAAGTGCTTGGGGCAGGCGGATACCCCGTTCTTCTGGATCCCGCGGATATAGCCCGCCGCCATTTTTCCCGCCAGATAGGGATCCTCCGAAAAATACTCGAAATTGCGCCCGCACAGGGGGGAGCGCTTGATATTCAGTCCCGGTCCCAGCAGGACGGAAACGCCCTGACAGGCCGCCTCCTCCCCCAGGCACTCGCCGATCTGTTCCCCGAGGGCGGGATCCCAGCTGTTGGCGATCGTCGCAGCAGTCGGGAAGCAGGTCGCGGGAACTGACCCGTTCAGCCCGAGCTGGTCCCCGGCCCCCTCCTGTTTGCGGATTCCGTGAGGTCCGTCCGAAAGCATGATGCTGGGGATCCCCTTTGCCGCCAAACTGTATGTTGACCAGAAATCCCTGCCGGAGAGCAGATGGCATTTTTCATCCACACTCAGCTTACTGATAATATCCCTGTATTTCATTCTCTCCTCTCACCTCCATGCATGCGGCATATCTATAAATTGCAGTAACTATTCAGCACCCCCATATTGCAGGTGCTATGCATCTGCAATCACGGGTTAACAGATGCGCTGCGCGCCGACAGACCGTTTTACGGTCTGTTGGCGCCCCGCCGGAATGTGCCTCATTTGTCCAAAATGCAAGCATTTTGTCCTGCATGATGCCCATTCCGGCGGGGTGCTGAACAGATACAAATTGCATAAAAAAAAGAACATTCTTTAATTATAGCAGAAACACTACTCGTTTGCATTAACTATCGCTAAATCTATATGCAAAAACTCACGTTTATCAAAACATTATATGAATAAACATACAGACTCCGTTTTTCACTTGACGGGCGCGTGTTACACTTTATAATATCGGGGTACTCTAATGGTATTAAAATGTACTGCGGACATGTGCAGAGATTCAGGAGGTCTTCCGGATGCTCAGAGAAACAAATTTTACAACAAGCGAAAAGCAGCAGGAGATCCTGCCCATGAATCTGGATACGAGGCCTTTTTTGTGCAGTATCACCCGTCTGGACTGCAATCCTGAAAAAGCCATCCCCTGGCACTGGCACCGGCTGTTTGAGATCAACTATATCCGGAAAGGGGAGCTGTATCTGGAGACGCCGGAAAAACACAGTGTCCTGCATACGGGAGACGCGAATTTCATCAATTACGGGAGCCTGCATACCTGCAGGGCGGTCGGAGACACTCCCTGCGAATATTACACGCTTCATTTCGATATGCATTTTCTGTCAGGGATCTATAACAGCATACTGGAGGATAAATATTTCCTCCCCGTCATACGCAACACCGCTCTTCAGTTCTGGCAGGTCCGTCCGGATTCACTCTCTCATCTGAAGATGATCGAATACGTCCTGCGGATCGTGGAGATCAGCCGGGAGGAACCCTTCGGATACGAATTTGACGTGCGAAACCTTCTGAGCAGTTTCTGGCAGAGACTCCTGGAGGATACCCGGGATGTGCAGGCGGCTGCTCCGGGCATCAATGCGCTGGAGACCGAGCGTCTGATGATCATGACAAACTATATCAAAGAACATCTGGGGGACAAACTCACGCTCGATGATATTGCCGCCTCCGCCGGTGTGAGCACGCGGGAATGTACACGGTGCTTTTCCCGCTGTATCAACACTTCGCCGAATGTATTTTTGACACAGACCCGCCTGTCCATGGCTGCCGACCTCCTCTCCGGAACAGCAAAGAGCATCATCGAGATCAGTGAGGAGTGCGGGTTCAGTTCTCCCAGCTATTTCGGCAAGGTCTTCAAAGAGTCTATGGGATGTACACCGAAAGAGTATCGTGAGAAGGATACAGAGGGCAGTCAGCCTTGGTACTATTCCAGGTCTTTCAGTCAGATCATCAGAAAATGATCCGGATCCGGGATACATGGCAGCAGCCTGCATGATGACGGGCGGTGAAGGACTACAGACAAACCGTTTTTCCGGGAGTGATCAGAAAATGAAAAAACTTGTGTGCCTGCTCGTGCTCCTCCTGCTTCCCTGCCTTGCTGCAGGATGCAGGTCCGCAACAGAAAAGGAAAATGCCGCGGAGGAAACCTCTGCAGCTCTATCCGAAGCGGAAAAGGACTCTGTGCGGGACGACCCCCTGTGGGCAGATCCGGACAGTATGACCGCTGTGATCGTGTCCGATCTGCATTATACACAGATACAGGGGCTGGACCATTCCCTTGTTCCGGGCATCGCACTGGCACAGGAGATCACGGACGCGATTCTGGAGGAAGTGCTCGACAGGCATCCGGATGTACTGATCATGACCGGAGACAATACGAACACGGGGGATCCGGCGGATGTTTCCGCACTCGTAAAGAAACTGCAGCGACTCAGGGATGCGGGGATCGGGATCATCCTGATTACGGGAAATCATGATTTTGACCTGATGGACGCCGCTGCATTCGAGAGTGCCTATTTCGGACTCCTCGACCCTGTCGACAGGGATCCTGCCTCACTGAGCTATACATCGATCGTGAAAGATGTCGTCTTTCTGGCCATGGATGACAATGCCGTCTGGCCCGGCGGGCAGGGAGAGTTTTCCGCTAAGACCATGAAGTGGCTCGAAGACATGCTGGACAAATACAGGGGCCGGAAGATCATCTTTCTTTCCCACCACAATGTACAGTACGGATTCGGAGAGGAGGACACATCCTTCCATCTGATCCAGAATCCGGAGCTCCCTTCCCTTCTGCGGGACAAGGGCGTGTGCCTGGCCTTTACAGGGCATATGCATTTTCAGTACATTATGGAAAAGGACGGACTGTGGGAAGTGCTGAGCGGAATGCCGTTTTCAGGCGGCCACTTCATCGGGAATCTGGCGGTCAGCCGGGGCAGAGCGCTCTATTATGCGGATCCCGTCGACTTCGCCTCCTATGGAAAGATGGTCGAAACCGCATCTGCAGGCGCCGACACAGACACAGGGGATGCAGACACCGGCCAGAAGAACACCGGAAATACAGACATCGGGGACACAAACACCGGAAATACAACCACAGGGAATGTTGACACCTGACAGAAAAACGTCGGGAATAAAATCACTTTACAGGAAGAACTGGAAAGACTGGATCAGGAGAATGCCGCCTCCATGGAACAGATCTTTACCGCCATTTTAGAGCGTGAGGGCGTACACGGGGTAAAAAGAAAAAAAACAGTGGACCTGATCAGCAAGTATATGCTCTACTACGCCGACGGAACACTGGCTGAACATACGGAGGAACTGCGAAAGGATCCTGCATGCAAAGGAATGATCCGGGCCCTCTGGGACTACAATTACGGTCCCTGGATGAAAGAAATGATCGAGACGACGACTCACAGCGCCAGAGAGCTGGAAGTGGTTTTCCCGTCTCAGTCTGACGAGCTGCCGTAACAGGCAGACCCTGCGCTCTGTTTTGTCTTGAGAATCTGCGGCAGCCCGCAGTTCACCCGGACAACAGTCCGGGCGCGGCCCGCCAGCAGGCAGGCAAGGCGTCCGGCGGCTTCCCTCTCCAGGCGCTCTGCAGGATCCATCGGCACGATGCCGCCCCCCACTTCCGTTGCGATCACGACCTGCTCTAAGGCGAGGGAGTCGGCAAGGCGGCAGAGCCTTTCATTCAAAAGATCCCGGTCCTGCATTCCGGACTCCGGCAGAGCCCGCACAGCCTGTGCCGCCAGTTCCTGTACATCGCGCACCGCGTTTGCGGCAAACGCCGCATCGTCCCAGCCAAAAGTCCGCATGACGTACTCCTGTTTACCTGAAAACAAGGGCCCTGTCACAAAAAGCATTGGACTGCCTCCCCTCTCTCCCCGATCCTTATTTTCCCAGCGCAGTTTTTTTTCGTCGCACGGGTTTTGTTTATCGCACAGGTTTTGTTTATCGCATAGTTTTCTCCCCTTGCGCAGAAAGACCGGGATTCCGCAGACGACTTCTATGACCTGATCCGCCCTGCCTGCCAGTTCTCTGTTGACCCGGGCCAGGACCTGCAGATAGCGCAGGGTATCACCGGCATATTCCTGTCCGCCTGAAAAAACCTCGTCAGTGACGATAGTCAGATGTTCACAGGCATCGTGCAGGCGGCGGATTCCCTGCAGGATCCTGCTGATCAGGGCGCCGTCATCGGTTCTTTCCCCCTGCGGCCTTTCTTTTTCAAGCCCGCCAAAGAGTTCATTCGCCACAAGATTTCCCAGATCCTCCAGCAGGATACTGCTGCCGGAAGGAAGCAGGGTCTTTTCCGGATCCCGGGGACATGCACGGGCCCTGCACATCGGAGCAGAAGATACTCTGATCTTTTCCAGATCCCTGGGACATTCCACGGTCACAAATCCCCGTCCCCTGCGCATTTCCCGGTGCCGGGCGATCCGTTCCTGCGCTTCCTCTCCGAATGGCTCCATAGTCGCTAAATATACCCTCGTCAGCTCTCCCGGAAGGGACAGGACCAGAGACTCCGCATATTCGCTTTTTCCACTGGCGCTTCCGCCGGTCACCAGAGTCAGCATTTCTTTGGATTTCCTTTACGTTTTTTGATCTTTCCCTGTTTTTTATAACACAGCATTTCAGAGCCTTTCACAATGATTCAGAGATAATCTCAGCAAATCACAGTGATTCACCGTTCTTCGCAATTCTTCACAGGCCTTCACAGCAGGAGCCCGACAAGCAGCATCGCAGCGATCCCGACCGCAAACAAAAGAACAGCCGTGCGTTCCATCAGGTTTACTGCGCGTGTGATGTCTTCCGGCACCACCCGGCGTCCTCCGTCCCCGATCTCCGCCTTGTGATGAAGCTCTCCAAAATACCAGGTATCTCCCAAAAGGCGCAGGTGCAGGGCGCCCGCACAGACAGCTTCCGTCTGTGCGGAATTGGGACTGGGGCTCTTTTTCCGGTCTCTTTTCCAGATCCTGAAAGCAGCAGCACCGTCCGGGAGCAGAATCTCTCGGGGGAGCCCCCGGCGAAAGCCGCGGGAAGGAAGGAAACAGACAAGGATCATCAGAAGCGCAGTGAGCCTGGAAGGGAGCCAGTTCAACACGTCGTCGAGTCTCGCTGCGGCTGTCCCGAAGTACCTGTACCGGTCGTTTTTATACCCTGTTATGGAGTCCATGGTATTGACCGCCTTATAAAAGATCCCGCCGGCTCCGCCTGCCAGAAACATATAGAGCAGAGGGGCTGTAACTCCGTCCGTAGTGTTCTCCGCGACTGTCTCCACCGCTGCCCTTGCGATCCCCTCTGCGTCCAGCCGCTCCGTGTCACGACCGACGATCATGGAGACCGCTTTCCGCGCCTTATCTGTATTTCCCGCAAGGAGCGGGTCGCGGACGGAAAAACCGGCTTCCTCCAGGCTGCGCAGGGCCAGAAATCTGCCGCACAGGACCCCCTCCGCAGCGATGCGCAGGACCGGATGCACCCTGCTGCAGAGCCGCAAGAGGAAAACGACTGTACCTGTACTCACAGCCAGAACCATCAGAACCATCAGAAGACCGGCAATGCGCTCTCGCAGTGGAAAGAACCGGTCCTGCGGAAGCGCTTTTTTCTCCCCGTCAGCCAACATTCCGTCCTGCGAATGATTTCCCGGATCCGTCAGCATTTCCGCCGCCTCTGTTTTCGCCGGATCATTCCTGTGCGCCTGCGGCGGAACAGCAAACAGCTTTCGCAGGAGCCTTTCAGAGAGGCTGACCAGTGACCCGATCCCCCGGACCGGGTGCCAGAGCCGGGGCGGGTCACCGATCAGCAGATCGACGGCAGCCGCGATCAGCAGGACCCATATTCTGTTTTGAACTGCCGGCGGCAACAAAACCATGCTCCGTCCCCTCTCTGTCCCCGTACTGCCGGCACCTGTCCACGAAGCCGGCGGCAAAAGCAGGGTCCGACCTGTAATAGAGGTGCGGGAATCCCGCCATAATATTGCCCTGTACGACCATGCAGCTCCAGGAACGGGTCCGCCCGGGTTTATATGCGGTGCAGGCATTTCCGTTTTCCGTGGAGTCGAAATAGTGGAACTCATGGCCCCGGATCCTGTGTCCCTTTTTCAGGTATCCTGTTTCTGAGCCTGTACTATGTGCTTCTATACCTGTACCATTCGCTTTCGTGCCTGTACCAGGTGATTTAGTGCCTGTACCGGCTGCTTCCATGCCTGTACCAGATGATTTCATGCCTGTACCGGCTGCTTCCATGCCTGTATCAGGTGATTTCATGCCTGTACCGGCTGCTTCCATGCCTGTACCAGGTGATTTCATGCCTGTACCGGCTGCTTTTTCCGGGCTCTGCGGGTTTTCCTCCCGGTTCTCCAGTTCCACATATCCGAAACGGACGAGATGGTCTGTCATCCTGCAGACGCCCGGAAGGATGCCGCACATGGAAAAGCGCCCGGGAGCCTCCCCGGGAAACGGCTTTTTTCCTTCTGCCGGATCCGGGATCTCCAGATACTCCTGCAGATACATGAAGCCCCCACACTCCGCCAGGATCGGCATTCCCTCCGCGGCTCCGGCCCGGATCTGCGCCTTCATAGACGCATTTTCCGCCAGCGTCTGCGCATAGAGTTCGGGATACCCGCCCCCCAGGATCAGACCGTCAGCCGGTGGAAATACCTTGTCATGAAGCGGCGAAAAAAAGACCAGGTCCGCGCCGCATTCCCGCAGGAGCTCGAAATTGTCTTCATAGTAAAAACCAAATGCCTCATCCATGGCGACTGCGATACGGGGGCCGGTGCTTTTGCCGGGTCTGGTTTTGCAGGCCTGGAAAGAGACCACGTTCGGGACCGGTTCGGGAGAAAAAAAAGCCTTTGCGGTCTCTGTCTGTGCAGTCTCTGTCTGTGCAGTCTCTCTCTTTCCGTTCTTTGCCTCTGCAGGCTCTGTCTCTGTCACTGCGGTCTCTATATCTGAGGTCTTAAACGGCGGGGCCGTCTGCGCCAGGGCCAGCAGGGCCTCCACGTCGATCGTCTTCTCCATGATCGAGGCCAGATACCCGATCTGGTCCCGGATGCCTGCGGTCTCCTCCGGCCGGACCAGCCCCAGGTGCCTGCTCTCCCAGACGATTGTCCTGTCCTGCGGGACGAAGCCGATGACCTGCAGGTCCGTATCCTCTTCGATCCATTTTTTCATCAGGGGAAACATGCCCGCGCTGATCCTGTTCAGGATCACTCCCCGGATCCGCCTCTCTTCTTTTTCACAGGAGACAAACCCCTGTAAAAGAGGGACGATGGACCGGCTCATGCCCTTTGCGTCGACGACGAGGATGGCCGGTGTCTGTGTCTGCAGGGCCAGCTCCCTCGAAGAAGCCTGCGTCCCGGAGGATCCGGTCCCGTCATAGTATCCCATGACACCTTCCATCAAGGCGATCTCCGCCCCGCAGCGCCGGACCGCATGGGACAGGACCCACTGCACGGAATACGAGCTCCGGGAAAGTGCTTTACCTGGCAGAAACCAGGTGTCCAGATTCCTGGAAGGGACCCCGAGAACGGTGCGGTGGAACATGGGATCGATGTAGTCCGGGCCGCATTTAAAGGCAGCCGGCTGCAGGCCCTTTTCCTGCAGGAGCCGGAGCAGTCCGCAGGTGATCAGGGTCTTTCCGCTCCCGCTAGCCGGTGCCGCGATCATGAGGCGGGGGATCCGGATGCCTGTTTTTTGCCGGGAAGGCTGCCGGGATCCGGCTGCTTTTTCCCGCTGAGCCGGCCGGGCCGGACCGGCCGGGCCTTTCACCTCTTCCGGCAGTCCGGCAGGCGGAGCAGACGATCCCGCGGCGAAACAAAGCTGCAGACTTCCGGTGCGGGTGTCGAAGCCGCCCAGGGCGGGATCCAGATCATAGAGCCTGCGCACAGTCTCATCATCCAGTACTTCAGAGGGCTTTCCACAGGCGAAGATCTCCCCGCCGCGCACGCAGATCACCCGGTCCGAGATCTTCATCGCCAGGTCGATCTCATGCAGGGACATCACGACGGTGATCCCCTGTTTTCGCGCCATGCTGTGGAGGATGGACAGGAGCTCCAGCTTATGGCGGATATCGAGGAAGGAAGTCGGTTCATCGAGCACGATGATCTCCGGCTCCTGGCAGATCGCGCGAGCCAGGAGGATCCTCTGCCTCTCTCCGTCGCTGACAGCTTCAAAGGGCCTCTCCGAGAGGTGCAGGGCGTGGACAGCCGCCAGGGCCTCCTCCACCTTCCTCTCATCAGCTTCAGACAGGATCCCCATTTGTCCCGTGTAGGGATACCGTCCCATCGCAGCGACATCCCTGCAGGTCATCAGTTCCGCCTGCAGGCGTCCTGTGAGAACGACCGCCATCCTCCTGGCCAGCTCACCGGGCGAATAATGTTCCAGATTTTTCTGCGCATCCCCTTCTGCCAGAAAGATCCCGCCTTCGACCGGTTTCAGCTGCCGGGTGATGGTCCTCAGGATCGTGGATTTTCCCGCGCCATTGGGGCCGATGAGGGTGATGATCTCCCCTCTGTCCACTCCGATCTCTATATCACGGATCAGCGCTTTTCCATTGTAACCGACAGCCGCGTGTACAAGGGACAAATGAATCTTTTTCATATCTTTTTCATATCTTT
>JAFWDM010000042.1 GCA_017513005.1 Lachnospiraceae bacterium | reverse complement strand
TTGTAGGTCGTGGTCGCGAGCACCAGGCGGTCATAGCGGAATGCGTCCTCGACAGCCTCCGCCATATCGTCGCGGGCGAGGTCTGTGACGACGACCTTCGGGCAGCCGCCCTGCTCCAGCAGTGCGGCGAGTTCCATGACGGCTTCCTTCGTGTGGCCGTAGACGGAGGTGTAGGCGATCAGAACGCCCTCGTTTTCGGGCGTGTAGGAGGACCACTTGTCATACAGGCCGATGTAATAGCCCAGATCCTCGGTCAGCACCGGACCGTGCAGAGGGCAGATGATCTGGATGTCGAGGCCGGCGGCCTTTTTCAGGAGCTTTTGTGTCTGCAGGCCGTACTTGCCGACGATGCCGAAATAGTAGCGGCGCGCCTCGCAGGCCCAGTCCTCCTCCACGTCGAGGGCGCCGAACTTGCCAAAGCCGTCCGCAGAGAAAAGGACCTTGTCGGTGCTGTCATAGGTGACCATGACCTCGGGCCAGTGCACCATGGGCGCAAATACAAAGTTCAGGACGTGGGATCCCAGGGAGAGCGTATCGCCGTCCTTGACGACCAGGTTCTTCATCGCAGGATCGAGGTCAAAGAACTGCCCCATGAAGGTGAAGGTCTTGACATTTCCGACGACCGTCGTGTCCGGATATACTTCGAGGAAATTCATGATGTTGGCGGAATGGTCCGGCTCCATGTGCTGGACGACCAGATAATCCGGTTTCCGGTCTCCCAGGACGGCTGCCAGATTGCCCAGCCACTCATCCTTGAAATTGACCTCTACGGTATCCATGACCGCGATCTTTTCGTCCAGGATGACATAAGAATTGTAGGCCATGCCGTTCGGCACATCGTACTGACCTTCAAAGAGGTCGACCTGATGATCGTTCACACCTACGTATTTGATAGAATCTGTGATCTTCATATTTGTTTTCTCCATTTATATATTTGCGTGGTTTTGGTTTGCATGTGGTTTCTGCGTTTATAAAATATAGTAAACGGCAGGATATTCTTTATTTTGTCATTCACTATACTCTTTTCCTGCTGAACAGAGCCTCTTTAAAACAGGTCCACGGAGCCGGCTGCCTCGCCGTTCACGACATAATAGGCCTTTCCTTCCTCGGCCTTTACATAGATATCGATGGAGGACACATCTGCGGCTGTGATGGCGGCCTGGACCTTCTCGACGACGCTCTCATAGGTGATCTCTTTGTCCTCAGTGGTCTGGATCACGAAATTGGGGACGAAGGCCTTTTTGCGGGGCTTGCGCGCGGCGGGTTTCTTCGCCGGTTTTTTCTCGGCGGCCTTGGCAGTACTGCTTTTCTTTGTCGTGCGGCGCGCCTTTTTCGGCTTCTCAGCGGGAGCTTCCTCAGCGGGAGCTTCTGCAGCGGGCGCCGGTGCCTCTTCTGCCGGAGCGGTCTTTGTGGCTGCGTTCAAAAAGGCACCGAAGGGAAATGCATTGTCCGCATCGTCATCATCGTAATATTTATTCATTTCTCTGACAGCTTCCTCCAGAGCACGAAGCTCGAGCTCTTCCAGTTCCTCTCTTGTCTTTTTTGCCATGTTCTGCGCCTCCTTTGCGCGGTAGTCGGTTTACGAAAACCTGTTCATATCCGTGGTCCCGCGAAATGTATATGTATCACTGTTCACGCCCCCTCGAGGGGCGCGACAGTATCCTGCGTTCGCCCATACTGCATTCACGCCGCGGGAACTTTTACAATATACTCTATTACACTGACATTTTTATGTCAAGAATTGCCATCCGGCATCGAAGGCTGCCTGTAAGTCATCCGGGTCCTGTGTCATGACGGACGGTAGATCTTTATAAGTTCGGGCGTGTATCCGCCGTCCTCCTCATAGACAATGAGAGGGGCCTCGACGCGAAGCTCGGGGCTGCCGCCGCGGACGCAGTCGAGCAGGACCATATTGGGGGGCTGCCCGGCATGAGGATGAACGAGCTGCATCCGTTTGGGCTCCAGGCCTGCGATACAGAGCTTCGTAATGATCTCCGCGAGGCGCAGGGGCCTGTGGATGAGATAAAAATGCCCGCCGGGCCTCAGGAGCCCGGCTGCTGCGCGGGTGACATCGTCAAACGTACAGAGGATCTCGTGGCGGGCGATGGCGCGGGGATCGGGATCTTCCGGTTCCGGAGAGGGGCTGCCTGTGCGGACAGTCTTCTGCAGCCTGTCTGCAGCCCGTCGGGAGGCCCTGCCCGCATTCCTGCCGGTGATCCTGCCGCTTCCGACGGCGCGGTAGGGCGGATTACAGGTGATAAAGTCAAAGGATGCGGCAGAAAAGAGCCTGTCCGCCTCGCGGATATCCCCCTGTATGATCTTTATCCGGTCCTGCAGCCCGTTGAGAAGCACACTGCGGACAGCGAGGTCGGCGCTCTCAGGCTGGATCTCCAGCCCGGTCAGGCCGGCACAGTCTGTGCGGTCGGACAAAAGGATGGGGATGATGCCGTTGCCGGTGCCCAGGTCAAGGGCACGCTTCGCTTTTTTCATCCGGACATAGGAGGAGAGGAGGACAGCGTCCATACCAAAACAGAAGCGGGCGGGATCCTGCAGGATCCTCAGCCCGTTTCTCTGAAGGTCATCTATGCGCTCTCCGGGGCGGAGAAGCGGATCAGTATTATCGTATGTGGTCATATTTGTTCCGGCAGTTATTCGTGTGATCCGGAGGAGTGGCCTCCGGCATGGTCCGCTTTGTTCCTGCGGCGGTCAAAACGGCGGTCCCGGCGGGGTCTGGAATGCTCTTTTCTGCCCGGTTCTCTGCCGGCTGTTTCTCCGGCGGTATCCCGGCCGTTCTCTCTGGAGCCGCGCTCCGCAATCTTTTCATGATTGTGATGCGGGGCCTTGTCACGGACGTGCGCGGAGCCTTTTTCGGAGCTGTGTTCCGCTTTCCGGTCGCCGTGGCGCTCGTCGCCGGAGGGCTCTGCCGCGGGGCGCCGGCTGCCCCTGCGGTCCGCGGAGGCGCCCCTGGGGGCCCGGCGGTCGCCTGCGTTTTCCTTTGCCGCATTTTTCTGTGCCTGCTCCCTGCGCAGGGAGGGACGGCTGGTGCCTCTCTTGCGCCTGCGGAGGATCGTCAGGTCGTTGATATGGTATTCATGCAGCTCTTTTTCGTCGTCGATCTCGACGATGATCCGGGCTGTCTGGCGCAGGATATTCACGCTCTCCACGAGACCGTTCATGCCGTCGCTGGATTCGACCTCGTCGCCGGGGTGCGGCAGGGTCTTGTTGAGCTCTTCATACGTTTCCGCCTCATTTTTGAGACAGCACATGAGTCTGCCGCAGACACCTGAGATCTTGCCGGGGTTGAGGGAGAGGTTCTGCTCCTTGGCCATCTTGATGGAGACCGGGACAAAATCAGAGAGCCAGGTGTGGCAGCAGAGCGGCCTGCCGCAGCTGCCGTAGCCGCCGAGGATCTTGGTCTCGTCGCGGACGCCGACCTGCCGGAGCTCGATGCGGGTGCGGAAGACACCTGCCAGGTCCTTGACCAGCTCGCGGAAATCGACCCTTCCATCCGCCGTGAAATAAAAGAGTACCTTGCTGTTGTCAAAGGTGTACTCTGCGTCGATCAGTTTCATATCCAGACCGCGTCGGTGGATGCGCTCCCGGCAGATGCGGAAAGCTTCCCTTTCCCGCTCGTGGTTTGCGGCGACGCGCTCGTCGTCTTCTCTGGTGCTGATGCGAAGAACAGGGCGGAGGGGCTGCTGGATATTTTTCTTCGGGACCTCCATCGGAGGACCGACGACAAAACCGTACTCCATGCCGCGGGCTGTCTCCACGACGACATGACAGCCGCGCTTTAAGGGGAAGTCTCCGGGAGCAAAATAGTAGATCCTGCCGGCTGTCCGGAAGCGGACGCCGACGACCTTTACCATGCCGGGCTTTGGATCAGAAGGAGTTTCCGTCGTTTCGACAACCTTTCCGGCCGCGGGGACCGCCGCAGTCTCCTCAGCTTCTGTATCCGCCGAGGTCTCTGCAGTTTCTGCAGATGCTTGCTCCATGAGAATTTCGGCGGTCTCAGCATGCTCTATGAGGATTTCTGCGGTCTTGGCAGAATCATGCTCTATGAGGATCTCTGTGGTCTCTGCTTCGAGCAGGGTCCCGGCGGAATCGACGTTCGCGGAGATTCCGGCTGTGATCTCCGTGCAGATTTCCCTGGATTCCATCGTATTTTCTTTTTCCATATCTGTTTATGGCTCCGTTTTTTTTTGATTACTGTAAAGCCCAGCCCTTCGGTCCACAGCCTGTCACTGCCGGAAAGCTCTCCGGAGTTCGAGGAGCATCATCTGGAGGGTGAGTTCTGCATTTACATTGGAGGCGAGACGACGCCTGGCCCGGGAGACAGCTTCCGAGGCTGCCTGCAGGCCCCGCCAGGAGACACTGCGCGCAGCTTCTATAATATACTGTACTTCGTCGGTAAAAATCAAGTTTTCCGTGTGAAAGGTGCTGCGGCAGACGAGAAGATCCCGGTTCCACATGAGGATAAAGTCGATCAGATCCTGTGTCTGGTCCTCCGCGGCGGCTTCACGGGCAAAGGCGGCGATCTCTGCGGCATCTTTTTTTGTGATCTCCCGCAAAAAGGCGACCGTCCTGTCGCGCAGGGAAGCGAAGTCCTCATTCTGCAGCAAAAGGGCGGCGCGGCCGATGCTGCCGCCAGAGAAGCGGGCGCACAGGCGAGCCCGCATGGGGTCTGCCCCGAACCGGTCCGTGAGGACCTCTTCCACGGCTTTTTCAGCCACGGGGCGCAGGGGAAGCGTCACACAGCGGCTGAGGATCGTCGGCAGAAAACCGGCCGTCCCGTCCGCCAGGAGCAGGAGGACGGCGTAGGAGGGAGGCTCCTCCAGTGTTTTGAGAAGCGCATTCTGGGCGGCGGGTGTCATCTTCTCTGCATCCGGGATGATGTAGACCTTGTGCGCAGCCCTGTAGGGCCGGATCTGTACGTCGGCGCGCATCCTGCGGATCTCGCCGACGCTGATGCTGTTCTCCTTTTCGTGCCCGACGGTGATGATATCAGGGTTGCTGCCGGAAAAGGCCTGGATACAGGAAAGACACTCGCCGCAGGGCTCGAGATACCAGCTGCCGGCATCGGGTGTGTCTGAAGAGGGGTGCCCGGCCGGTCTGTCTCCCTCCTGCGGGTCTGCGGCCTGAGGATCGGCACCTTCGGGATCCCCCTGCGGCTGCCGGATCCTCTGCGGATTTTCACACAGGAGCGCAGCTGAAAAGCTCCGGGCGAGCATGTGGCGCCCGGAGCCTTTCGCTCCATTGAGGATGTATGCATGGGAGACGCCGCCGGTACGCAGCGCATTCTGCAGGTGGGAGAGGATGATCTCCTGTCCTTTGATCTCTGAAAATCTGTCCATTGCTCAGTACAGCGCACGAAGTGCGTCAGAAGCTTTTGCCCGGATGCCGGGACGGGGCTGCCCGGAATGCGGGGCAGGAGCTCAGAATACTTCCACGACACGGATCATGTTGGTGTTGCCGGTCTCGCCGAGCGGAACGCCGGCGGTGAGGACGACCTTGTCCCCCTTTTGGGCGATGCCCGCGTTTTTGGCAGCCATGACAGCTGCCTCGAAGAGCATTTCCTCATTGTCCTGCTGGGAAATGTTCAGCGGGATGACGCCGAAGAGGAGGTTCATCTGGCAGGCGACGGGTTCACTGACGGCGCAGGCGACGATCGGGCAGGTCGGCTTGTACTTGCTGATGCGGCGCGCGGTGAAACCGGACATGGTGACGGTCACGATGGCCTTTGCACCGATGTCCTGAGCGACCATGCAGGTGGAGTGGGAGATCGCGGTAGTGATATCTGCATCCACCTCGTCCGGCCGCTGCATGAAGCGGCGGCGGTAGTCGATATCCTTCTCAGCCGCCTCGGCGATCCTGGACATGGTCTGCACCGCCTCGACGGGGTAGGAGCCGCTGGCGGTCTCGCCGGAGAGCATGATGGCGGTGGTCCCGTCGTAGATGGCGTTCGCGACGTCGGTCGCCTCGGCACGCGTCGGGCGGGGATTGTGCATCATGGAATCCAGCATCTGGGTAGCAGTGACGACGATCTTTCCGCGGGCCTCGGCCAGGGCGATGATCTTCTTCTGGTAGATGGGGACTTCCTCCATGGGCACTTCGACGCCCAGGTCTCCGCGGGCCACCATGACGCCGTCCGCGGCATCCAGGATCTCTTCGATGTTGTTGACGCCCTGGGTGCTCTCGATCTTGGCGATGATCTTCATCCTGCTCTTATGGGCGTCGAGGATTTCCCGGATCTGGCGGACATCATCCGCCGTGCGGGTAAAGGAGGCGGCGATGTATTCGTAGCCCATCTTGCAGCCGAACTCGATGTCGGCGCGGTCCTGTTCACTGATAAACGGCATAGAGAGGTCGGTGTCGGGGACATTGACGCCCTTGTGGTTGGAGACCGGCCCGCCGTTGACGACGGTGCAGTGGATGTCTGTGTCCGTGACATTGTCGATGCGCAGCTCGATCAGGCCGTCGTCGATCAGGATGCTGCCGCATTTGGAGACATCCTTGACGAGGTCCTTGTAGGTGATGGAGGCGCGCTGGGCAGTGCC
This sequence comes from Lachnospiraceae bacterium, assembly GCA_017513005.1. GTDB lineage: Bacteria > Bacillota > Clostridia > Lachnospirales > Lachnospiraceae > CAG-791. The sequence goes on along the minus strand of JAFWDM010000042.1, from coordinate 34,721 downwards.
CATGACCTCCTCTGTGGTCAGCGTGAAGCCCTTCCCCTTCTCGAGCATGACTTTGCCGCCCTCGAAATCGCGCAGACGGATCTCCGGGCCCTTTGTGTCCATCAGGGTCGCGACCGGTTTTCCCATTTCTCTGCGCACCCGCATCAGGCGCTTGAATTTTTCCTTGTGCTCTTCATGCGTTCCGTGGGAGAAATTGAATCTCGCCACGTTCATACCGGCTTCGATCAGGGCCCGGAGCTTCTCTTCGCTGTCGCTGGCAGGGCCGATCGTGCAGATGATCTTTGTTTTGCGCATAGTTACCTCCCGATCAAAAAACGTGTACTGGTTTCCGCTTTAAAACTTCAGAACTATAAAAAAGGAACAGGCCGGTCATGCCGCAGAAGCCATGAACGGATCTGTGACTACATTATAGCGCACTATTTTGCATAACGCACTATTCAGTCTCGCTCCAGTCCTCGTGCTGTGTGAGCGGGCGCCAGCTGATGGATTTGTCCGCGGCCTTCTGCCGGTGCAGCTCTCCGGACATGTGGCGCAGGACGGCGTCGCGGTCCTGCATGTGAAAACGCTGCAGGTAGGGGACGTCCCCTTCCACATCGGTGTAGTAATAGAGGGCGTTGGGGTTCCGCACGGAGGTGTAGGCCGCCAGCTTCCCGGCGAACAGGGAGCCCTGGTAGAGGTGGTAGCCGCGCAGGAGCTCCCCGGCATCCGACTGCAGGAAGATCTCCGCCTCGCGTCCCGTATACTGGGATCCGGAGCTGTTCATGCTGTCCAGAGAGTGGTTCAGGTTCTGCGCGATGAGATCGGAGATCTCCGTCCGCCCGCCGGCCCGGGCGGCCAGGCCCTGCAGGACCATTTTTTCGCCGCCTTCTATACAGCGGATCTCGCGGATGGAGGCGGGAGCGACGGCCATCTCTTCGGCGGCAAGGGCGAGGCAGTAGCCCAGAAAATATTCGTCCTGGTCCGAACAGACCAGGTGCAGGAGCGTGCCGCCCGGGCGCAGGTGCCGGCACAGGTCGTGCGCCTTTCCCTCATAGTATTCCATCACGAGGGATGCCCGGCGCAGGTACATCGTCCCCCGCGGCCACACCGGAAAAGCCTCCCCCGGAGAGTCGGGAGCAAGGGGCCCGGTATCGACTGCGAGGACAGTGTCAAACAGGCCGCCGCTGTAGCTGTGCAGGTCGCCGGGAATACGGAGGGGATCCCGCAGAGAAGATCCGGGGGCAGCCGTCCCGGCGGCAGGAGCGCCACCGGAAAAAGCTGGATATGCCGGTTCACCGGATCTTCGGTCGTCCTGCAGTCCGGGGGATGTCAGGCAGACGATCGAAGCGGAGGAAAACATTCTCGCCAGATGCACGGCGGTCTCCTGCCTGATCCCGGTGCAGAGGATCTTCTGCCCGAAGAGATCCCGGTTTTTATCGATCCAGCGGTTTATTTTTTCATTTCTGTTATCTGCTGTCTTTCCTCTTACAGCTTTTCCTGCAGCCATCGTATTTACTCCTGTATCTTTTGTATTTTCGTACTTCTTTTCCTGTACACTGCCGCACGTCTGTGCTTCCCTGCGCTCACTCCACTTTATCACATTCTCTTTCCTGCTCAAAATGGTATTTTTTTGACAAAATGCGCGCGAAAAAGCAGGGATCCGGCCGCCTTCCGGTTTGATAATAAAATAACAGCAATGTTAATAAAAAGACAATGCCTGGAGGGTCAAAAAGTATAAAAAATTCATAAAAAAAGGCGGAGCGGGACTGGATTTCCTTATAAAAATAAATATATTTCGCATGCTAAATATTGAAGAAAGCGGCAAAATACTATATACTTTTTTTATCTTTTGAAAAGATATTAGGGGGTCCGGAAAGCGCTCTGCGTTTCCCCGGATAGGAACAGGCAATGTATTGGCAAAGTGGAAAGGAGTGAAGCAGCATGAGTACAACAGATGCGCTGTTTGAACGTTTCAAGACGAACCTGGAAGCGATCAACGGGGAATGTTCAGCGGCATCCAAAGCAGACGCCGGAAAGGTGGTCGCGGATCTCTTCAAGGCAAAAGGGCTCAAGTCGACCTGCGTGGCGGAGACGGATTTTCTGCGTGAGCTGGGGATCGTTCCCGCGCTGAGAGAAGCGGGCGTCGAGGTCTTTACGGACCACATCCGGCTGCATGCGGAGACTGCAAAGGGAGGCATCTCCGAGGCCCAGTACGGGATCGCCGATCTGGGTACCATCATGCAGGTGGGCGATGAGATCGATGCGAGGATCGTGGCGACCATGGCGGATGACTACATCGGCATTCTGAAGGAATCCACGATCGTGGATGATTACGATGCGATGTTCGACAAGCTCTGCAGTCTGCCGGAGCTGCCCAATTTCGTCGGCTTCGTGAGCGGACCCAGCAGGACCGCTGACATCGAGTGTGTCACCACTGTCGGCGTGCACGGGCCCCTGCGGGTCAACATTGTGGTCATTCAGGATGCGTGATGCAGTCTGCACAGTTTTTTGATCCCTGCAGATACCTGGAACCGTGGCATGAATACACAGCGGTTTTTGGAAAGGAGAAGTTACAACGATGGCTAGTCTGGAACTGAAGCAGGAAATACAGGAAGCCTTGAAAAATTCGACCCTCAGCAGGACGCTGGGGAATTTCTGCTCGACCTATCCTGCGAAAAGAGAAAAATCCTATGTCGGCGTCGACTTTGAAAAGACGCGCAACAGCATCAAGGAAGTCAAGAGCTACGCGGCGGAGCACATCGATGAGATGATCGAGGAGTTCACGAAGAACTGCACCGCGCGCGGCGGAAACGTGTTCCATGCCAGGAGCACGGACGAGGCGATGGAGTACATCCGGAACCTGGTAAAGGAAAAGGGCGTCAAGACGATCGTCAAGTCCAAATCCATGGCTTCCGAAGAGATCCATATGAACAAGATCCTGGGCGCGGACGGCGTACAGGTCCAGGAGACAGACCTGGGTGAGTTCATCATCGCCCTCGAGGGCAACACCCCCGTCCATATGGTCATGCCGGCCCTCCACCTGAACAAGGAGCAGGTCGCTGACTACTTTACGGAATATACGCAGACAAAGAACGAGCCCGTCATCGCCGAGGAGGTCAAGACAGCCCGGCGCATCATGCGCGACAAATTCGAGCACGCGGATATGGGCGTCTCGGGCGCCAACGTCGCGGTCGCGGAGACCGGCACGGTCTTTACCATGTCCAACGAGGGCAACGGCCGCATGGTCGGTACGCTTCCCAAGATCCATCTCTATGTCTTCGGTATTGAGAAATTCGTGCCCCGTCTGACAGACGCGCGCCACATCTTCCGCGCCCTGCCCCGCAACGGCACGGGCCAGAGGATCACATCCTATATCTCCATGTACACCGGCGCGTCCGAGGTGACGGTGGACAAGGATACCGATGAGAAGAGAAAGAAAGACTTCTACGCGGTCATCATCGACGATCCGGGGCGCCGGGCCATCCTGGGCGATCCCGATTTCCGCGAGATGTTCAACTGCATCCGCTGCGGCGCATGTCTGGACGTATGTCCCGCCTTTGCCCTGGTCGGCGGCCATGTCTACGGCTCCAAGGTCTACACCGGCGGCATCGGCACCCTGCTGACCCACTTCCTCGTCTCCGAGGAGCGCGCAGAGGACATCCAGAACATCTGCCTGCAGTGCGGACGGTGCAAAGAGGTCTGCGGCGGCGGTCTGCACATCCCCGAGATGATCATGAAGCTGCGTGAGAAGAGCTATAAGGAGAATCCGAATCCGGTCTACAAGTTTGCGCTGGATACAGTCAATGACAGGAAGCTCTTCCACTCCATGCTCCGCATCGCCTCCGTGGCGCAGGAACCCTTCACGAAGGGAACGAATTTCATCCGTCACCTGCCCATGTTCCTGTCCGGCATGACGGAGGGCAGAAGCCTGATGAGCATTGCTCCGGTCCCCTTCCGCGACATCTTCCCGACCATTCAGCAGAAGGTCGAGAACCCGAAGGGAAAGATCGCGATCTTTACCGGCTGCCTGCTTGATTTCGCCTATGTCGACATCGCGAAGGCAGTCATCGCGGACCTGAATTCGATCGGCTATGTCGTCGATATGCCGATGGGCCAGTCCTGCTGCGGCGCGCCCGCGACCTACATGGGCGACCGCGAGAATGCGCGCAAGGCCGCTGAGCTCAATATCGAGGCCATGCACGCGGAGGACTACGACTATATCGTATCCGCCTGCCCGACCTGCACGCATCAGCTGCGCGAGTACAAGACCTTCTTCGAGGAAGGCTCCGACATGTTCAAGAGGGCACAGGTGCTCGCAGACAAGTCCTTCGACTTCTGCAAGCTCTTCTATGACCTGGGCGGCCTCGAGGAGTCCGGCGACGACACGCCGATCACGATCACCTATCATGATTCCTGCCACCTCAAGAGGGAACTGGGCGTCAGTCAGGAGCAGAGAGAGCTCCTCACCAGGACCAACGGCATCACCCTCGTCGAGATGGAAGACTCCGATGTCTGCTGCGGATTCGGCGGCACCTACAGCATCAAGCTTCCCGAAGTCGCGGCTCCGATCCTGGCGAAGAAGCTGCAGCACATTCAGGATACAGGCGCGAGCCTCGTCGCGGTCGACTGCCCCGGCTGCCTGATGCAGATCCGCGGCGGCATGGATGCCCACGGCATTCCGGTCGAGGTCAAGCACACCGCTGTCATTCTCGCCGAGAAACGCGGTCTCCTCTGACCGGTTCATGCGGACGGGAACTATATAGAAAATGATCAATGGGAACAGATAGCAAAATTGAATCAGAGGGCGCGGTAAGCGCCCCCTGCCGGCCGCTCGATGCAGCGGCGGCGATCCGGCTCGCCGCGGTCCATACCTGGCCCGCGTCGGTCTGTCCGGCGATGTTCGGGATCTTCTGGTGCTTGCAGCGGGGGCTCCCCCTGCAGCCCTTCCAGTGTATCCTGCTGGCAGCCGCCTGTGTCCTCTCCCAGTCCGCGGTCAACACGATCAATGACTATGTGGACTATGTCAGCGGCACAGACAGTAAAGAGGACAATGTGGAGGAAAACGATGCAGTGCTCGTGTACTGCCATCTGAATCCGAAGCATGCTCTCCTGCTGGGGATCGGGTATCTTCTGGCCGCAGCGGCCTGCGGCGCGGCGGCAGCCTGGCATGCCGGGCCTGTCCCGTACCTCATCGGACTCATCGGCGGACTCACTGTGCTGGGATACAGCGCCGGGCCTGTCCCGGTGTCCTCCCTGCCTCTGGGCGAGGCGGTCTCCGGCTTTGTGATGGGGGCCCTGATCCCGCTGGGAACGGCATCGGTAGCTGACGGGAGGTTCCACCCGGAACTGATCCCGGAATGCCTGCCCCTGATCCTGGGGATCGCACTTATCATGCTCAGCAACAACGGAAGCGATATCGAAAAGGATATCCGGGCGGGGCGAACGACCCTGCCGGTGCTGCTGGGGCGGCCCCGGACGATCGTGCTCTACCGCTGCATGCTCCGCGCCTGGATCGCGCTTTTGTGCATCCAGCCGCTGCTGTGCCTGGGGTGGGTCGCCTTTGCGGGCATCGCGTGCACAGTGATCGCCGGGCACAGGCCCTTTGGATTTCTTCTGCAGGCCGGACTGAGACCTTCAGACAGGATCCGGCAGATGAAGAGTGTCACTGCCGCAAATTTCATCGGCAACGGCATTCTCGCACTGGCCTATGCGGCGGCCTGGCTGCTGTGACAGGCTGGAGGCGCAGGACCGGATCCCCTGACAGCCTGTGCAGGCCGGGACAGATTCTGCGAAGGTTTTTGCAGCAGAGAGAAAGATTCTGCAGAGGTTTTGCAGCAGAGGGGCGGATTCTTTGAACAAAGATCTTTTGAACACAGATTCTTTGCATACAGATTTTTTAAATACAGATCCCTCGAGAAGGGAGATGAAACAAAAAAGTGCGCGGGTCTACGGGATCTTTCAGACGATCGCGCCGCGCTATGACAGGGCGAATGCCCGGATCAGCCTCGGACTGGAAAGAGGCTGGAAGAAACTGCTGGTCAGGAGGATGGCGGACCAGACCGGCCGCGGACAGCGGGTGCTGGACATCTGCTGCGGAACCGGGGACATCGCAGTCCTCCTCGCAGAAAAAAGGCCGGACCTGCATGTCACCGGGTTGGATTTTTCACCGGCCATGCTGGAGATCGCAAGGGAGAAAGGAAGCGGGCTTCCCCACCTGGACTGGGTGCAGGGAGATGCCATGCGGCTCCCTTTCCGGGACGGGACATTTGCGGCGGTCTGTATCTCCTTCGGTCTGCGGAACACGGCGGACTACGCACGGGTCCTCGCAGAGATGAAACGGGTCGTACAGCCGGGAGGAAAGGTCTTCTGCCTGGACTCCTTTGTCCCGGACGATCCCCTGATCCTGCCTTTCTACCGCCTCTATTTCCGGCATCTGATGCCGGTCCTGGGCGGCGGACGGCGGTTCAGACAAGCGTACACCTGGCTGACGCGTTCGACAGAGCTCTTTCCCAGACGCAGAGAGCTGATGGGAACCTTTGCCCGGACAGGGCTCAGGGCGGTGCAGAGCCGCAGCAGGATGTTCGGCGCCTGTGTCCTGATCGAAGGGACCAGGCGGTGAGCGGGCTGATGACGGCCTGACAGAGTCCATCAGGACTCCGCTGCAGCCTGAGAGCACAGTCACAGAAGGTGCAGGCTGAAAGTACCCTGTGGCACAACGCCACAATCGACATATGAACGAATACTACTGCTTTTGTAAATTCTTACAAGATGTATGATTAGGAGAAAACTATGAGCGAAGAAAAATTTGACGCCATAATCGTAGGCGGAGGAAAGGCCGGCCTCACGGCGGCATATGTCCTTGCAAATGCCGGGCTGGAGGTCCTGCTGGCGGACCGCGGCGGTTTCTGCGGCGCCAAAAATGTGACGGGCGGACGGCTCTATGCGCACAGCATGGAGAAGGTCATTCCGGGTTTCGCGGACGAGGCGCCGATCGAGCGCAAAGTCACGCATGAGAAGATCTCCCTGATGACGGAGAAGAGTTCTCTGGACATCGGATTCTCTTCCTCTAAGCTCAGTGAAGAGCCGGGGAGCGCATCCTACACGATCCTGCACTCCAAATTTGACCAGTGGTATGCAGAGAAGTGCGAAGAAGCCGGGGTCATGATGGTGCCCGGGATCCGTGTGGACAGCTGTGTTGTCGAGGACGGCAAAGTAGTCGGAATCGATGCGGCGGGTGAGATCATGTATTCGGACGTGGTCATCCTGGCGGACGGCGTCAATTCTCTGCTGGCCCAGAGACTGGGCATGAAGCAGGAGCTGACCACCCATGATGTGGCAGTCGGGGTCAAGGAAGTCATCAAGCTGGACGAGGAGACCATCAACCAGCGCTTCGGCGTGCGCGGCAATGAAGGCGTAGCCTGGATGTCGGCCGGCGATCCCACCTGCGGCGGCCTGGGTGGCGGTTTCCTGTATACCAATAAAGATACAGTCTCCGTCGGTATCGTGGCAACACTGGCGGATATCGGCTATGCAGACATTTCCACACCGGACATGCTCGACCGCTTCAAGGAGCATCCCTCCATCAAGCCTTATATCGAGGGCGGCCAGCCGATCGAGTACAGCGCACACCTGGTACCCGAAGCGGGCATCCATATGGTTCCCGAGCTGGTCCGCGACGGTGTCCTGCTGGCAGGCGACGCGGCGGGCTTTGTCGTCAACCTGGGCTTCACGGTCCGCGGCATGGACTTTGCCGTCGAGTCCGGACGTCTGGCGGCAGAAGCAGTGATCCGCGCAAAGGAAGCGGGCGATTTCAGCAAGGAGGGGCTGTCCTCCTACCTCAAAGCCCTCGACGAGAGCTTCATCATGAAGGATCTGAATGCCCTCAAGGGATTCCCGACCCTGCTTTCCCGCAGAGAGATGTTCAAGGATCTGCCGGAGATGACAGAGGACATCTTCTCGAAGCTTTTCACCGTCACCGGAAAGCCCAGTATGGACTTCGTGATGTACGTGATCAATTCCCTGGCTTCGCACCTGAGCGTCGCACAGCTGACAAGCCTGGTCGGAGATATCGTGGACGCCTTCTGAGCTCCCTGACAGACAGGCATACACGCTGATCGATTATACGTAAAAGAGGATAGAATTATGGCAAAAATGAGTATTGATGATAAACTGGGCCTGGATCTGTTCTACACAGATGAGCAAAATCCCCATATCACCATCAATGAGGATTATGACAACGCGGAGGAGATCCACAAGGTCGTACTGGCCTGCCCGGCGGGCCTCTACCACTTTGATGACGGCAAACTCTCCTTCAGCCACGAGGGCTGCCTGGAGTGCGGCACCTGCCGTGTGCTCTCCATTAACAAGGCCGTCAAGAGCTGGGATCACCCTCCGGGAGGAGCGGGCGTCATGTATCGGCAGGGATGACCTGAAAGAACAGGCGCGCGGCCGCGGCGGTTCTGCCCGCGGCCGGGGGCGGGCAGCCCGCAGGTGTGAGGCTGCAGGTATGAAGCCCCTGTATGAAGGAAAACCCCTGAAGGACAGAAAACCTCTCCGCACCGGATCCTGGTCCGGTGCGGAGAGGTTTTATCTCAGTGGGGAAGCAGCCTCCGCCGGTTCTGTATGCGGCGGATCGTTTTACCACTTTTTATATCTGTAGGCGGAATAATGGCTCAGCTGGCTCTTTGTAAACAGCTTGTATCGGGTCTTCGATCCCTCGCCGGCCGCCTCGAATACGGCATATTTGCTCCCGGCTCTTCCGGCATAGAGCCGCACGTGATCCTGTGTCAGGAGGATATCTCCGGGCTTGAGGGAGGACTTGCTGATCTTCCGGTAATACCGTCCGTCATACATCATGTATGTGGTCTGGTAGGTCACGTTCGCGCCTCCCGCCCGCATACACAGATAGACGAAATAGGAGCAGTCGGAGCCCTTTGAAGTCGTTTTGAAGGTGTAGGAATAGTAGGGGGCGGAGATCTGGTTCAGGGAATATCCGGACTTTGCGAAATTCGCCCAGGCAGTGTCATCATAGGAATGGTTGACCATGGAAAAAGGAATGCCCACATAGGTCTTTCCCTTGAGGAATTTCGTCGAGACGGTCCCGTCCGTTGCCGTGACTTTGCTGTAGTAACCTTCGGAATTAAACCAGGCCGGGAAGGTGACTGCGCACTTCCATTTTACAGTGGCCATCCTTCTCGCTTTGTCCAGGGCCGCGATCCGTCGGGAATCCCCGGTCTGTTTTCTGTAATTGATTCCGGTGTAGGCGGCATACCCCAGATAGTTGTTCGAGCCGGAGGAGGACTGGCCGGAGGACGATGCGGAGGTGACGGTAAAAGACCATTTTTTCGTGACAGTCTTTTTTTCATCTTTGGCAGTGATCCTGTAATAGTTTTTTCCGGTTCTGGCAAGATTGAAAAGGATATAGTTATCGATCGCGGCCAGGTTGTACCGGTATGTGTTGGGCCGTACGGTGTGGCTGGAGACGACCTTGTTTTTGGCGTTCAGGATCGATACAGTCACCTTTTTGATCCTGTAGTTGGAGGAGACAGTACCCCTGACGTTGTAGACCCGGCCTCTGATGAGCGTTTTCGGCCGCGACACATCCGTGATCTTCAGGCTGCTCTTTGCGGAAAATGTGGAGAGCGTGCTGCCTGTGGCACCGGCCTTCTGGGCACCTGCGGCCTTCGGGGAGGCAGTCAGGGAGGAAACGGAGCGGCTGCCGGCGTGGGCCGTGACTGCCGTAAGCTCCGGCGCTGCTGCCAGAAGCAGGATGAGGGCAAGAGACAGGGCGGCTGTAAAAAGCGGATTCTTTCGGTTTTTACTGGAAATATTCATGGTGATTCCCCTCAAAAGATGAAGAATAAATACGATTTCGATTTATTGTAACTGAGTCTGCGGAATAAGGCAAGAAGCCGGCCGGGTGGCCTGTACCGGAGCCGGCGCAGAGAGAAGAAAAAATGGCGGATTTATTTATCATTACCGGAAAAGGCGGCGTCGGCAAGACGAGTGTGGCTGCGGCGCACGCGGTGTCTTCCGCAGAGGAAGGGAGGCCTACGCTCCTTGTCAGTGCCGATATGGCCCACAACCTGGGAGATATCTTCCAGGTACAGGCGGGCGGACATGTACAGGAGATCGCACCGGGGCTGTCGCTTCTGGAGCTGGATCCCTATCTGCTGATGCGGGAGGAGTATCCGAACGTAAACCGGGCTGTGGCGAGCCTGTCACAGAGTGCCGGCGCCGCCTGGGATAAGGTCGGAGATAGCTATATGATCCCGGGTTTTGAGAATCTGTTCTGCCTGCTGAAGATCCGGGATCTGTACAGGAGCGGGACTTATGACAGGATCATCGTGGACTGCGCCCCGACGGGAGAGACGCTCTCGCTTTTGAAGCTTCCGGAGCTTCTGACCTGGTATGTGGAGAAGTTTTCCCCTGTGGGGCGGATGATCACCAGGATCCTGACGCCTGCGGCGAAGATCCGTTATCGGATGGACCTGCCGGACGGGGCTGCAATGGACGAGCTGGGGCAGCTTTTCCGGGATCTTGTGGAGCTGCAGGACCTTTTGAAGGATCCGGAGACCTGCAGGGTCCGGCTGGTCGCGATCCCGGAGCGGATGGTGGTCGAGGAGACCCGCCGCAGCTATATGTATCTGAACCTCTACGGCTATCCTGTGGACGCTGTCTTTTTCAACAGGATCCTGCCGGAGGATCCGGGCAGCAGCTTCATGGAGAACTGGCAGCGGATCCAGGCGGGATATCTCGAAGAACTGGAAAATGTTTTTGCAGATCTGGTCAGGATCCGGATCCCCTGGTATCCTGCGGAGATCCGGGGCCTGGAGGCGGTCAGGAGGCTCAGCGGCGAGATTGCAGGGCTTTTGCGGCAGGAGAGACCGCCGGCGCAGACCACGGCGGATCCTGCGCCCGATCTCTTCCATCTGCCTGTCCGGACGGACAGTGAGAGCTACGAAAAGACCGCGGACGGGTACTGCCTGACGATCCGGATCCCCGGCGGGGAACGCGAGGAGGTGCAGACAGCCCTGCACGGCACAGACCTGGATATCAGGATCCGCAATTTCCAGCGGAGCATTCCTCTGCCGGGCGTCCTGCGCGGAGCGTCGGTCCGGTCTGTCCGGATCCGGGACGGAAAAATGATCGTGGAGTTCCGAAAAAGTGAGAGCGGAGAGAGGAAAAGCGGGGGCTGAACAGATGAGGATCCTTATTTACACCGGAAAGGGCGGTGTCGGGAAGACGAGTATCGCGGCTGCGACTGCAGTGCGGATCGCGCGGACGGGCAGGAAAGTCCTGCTCATGAGTACGGACCAGGCGCACAGCCTGGGGGACTCCCTGTGCAGGAACCTGGGTCCGGAGCCGCAGGAGATCTTTCCGGGACTGGAGGCACTGGAGATCGATCAGACGAGGGAGAGCCGGCGGGCCTGGGGGGCCCTGCAGGACTATCTGCGGCAGCTCATCGCCCGGAAGGCGGAGGGCGGGATCGAGGCGGATGAAGTGCTGCTGTTTCCGGGGCTGGAGGAGCTGTGTTCGCTGATCCGGATCCTGGAGGCTTATGAGGAGGACCGCCACGATGTCCTCGTGGTGGACTGCGCCCCGACGGGCGAAACGCTCTCGCTTTTGCGCTACCCGGAACAGCTCTCGGTGCTTGCGGACCGGCTGCTGCCCATGATCAGGGGTTTCACAGGTGTGTTCGGCGGGCTGATCACCCGCCGCACGACGGTTCCCAAACCCCGCGACCTGGTCTTTGCGGAATTCGACACCCTGATCAGGCGGCTCAATGTGCTCCAGAAGATCCTGCGGGACCGGGACATCACCAGCATGCGGATCGTGACGACGCCGGAACGGATCGTCCTGCAGGAGGCCCGAAGAAGCTTTACCTGGATCAACCAGTATGATTTCGGCGTGGACGCGGTCTGTATCAACAAAATCTATCCGGAGGAAGCGATGAAGGGATACTTTGACGGGTGGAGAGAGATGCAGCGGGAGAGTCTGCAGCTGGCTGCGGAGAGCTTTCCGGGCAGGAGACATTTTTTCCTCCTGCTCCAGCCGGAGGAGATCCGGGGCGTTCCCGCTCTGGAAAAAGCGGCGCAGGAACTCTACGGAAAAGAGGATCCTGCGGAGATCTTCTGCTGCGCAGCCGCATTCCGGGAGGAATATGATCCGCACAGCGGGATCCGGACTCTGGCCGTTTTCCTGCCCTATGCCGGACCGGAGGAGATCCGCGCGGAAAAGGAGGGGGATGACCTCATCCTGTATGTCCGCAATGAAGTGCGGCGTCTGCGCCTTCCGGACCTTTTCTGCCGGCGCAGTCTGTCCGGCTGGACACTGGAGGACGGCGAACTGCGGCTGCAGTTTGTGAACTCCTATCAGAAAACGTGAAGAACCGGGCGTGACAGGATGTAAGAACATGAAAACCGGGCGGGAGGAATACCGGATTCCTCCTGCCCGGTCCTTTTTGATTTACAGCGCGTGCCCGCCGTCTGCCTGCCTTCGCGTCAGGCTTCCTCCTCCAGGGAGTGGATCCTGCGGACGGTGACGGTCTGCTCATAGCAGGAGAAGACTTCGTCGACGTAGTCCCTGTCCGGAGCGGGGGTGAGGAAACTCACGACCGGGACGATGATGAGGCCCGCGATCATGGCTGCCGCGCCCGCGTTGATGGGGGACTTGATGAAGTGCAGGAACATATTGGAAACGGTGATCCCCACACCGGAGATGTAGCAGGCCCATACGGAGGCCTTGGAGATCCGCTTGGAGTAGAGGCCGTACATAAAGGGCGCCAGGAAGGCGCCGGCCAGCGCGCCCCAGGAAATACCCATCAGCTGTGCGATGAAGGTGGGAGGGTTGAGGGCGATGACCACGGAGAGGATGATGAAGAAGGCGACCAGCACGCGCATGACGACAAGCTGCGTCTTCTCGGACATATCCTTCACGAAGGTCTCCTTGAGGAAGTCCAGGGTCAGCGTGGAACTCGAGGTGAGGACCAGCGAGGAGAGCGTGGACATCGACGCGGACAGGACCAGGACGATGACGATACCGATCAGAATGTCGGGCAGGGTGGAGAGCATCTGCGGGACGATGGAATCGTAGGCGATGGTGCCGTCGGCTTTATAGATCGCGGGGGAATCAAACAGACGCCCGAATCCGCCCAGGAAATAGCAGCCGCCTGCGACGATGACCGCGAAGAAGGTGGAGACGATCGTGCCGGTCTGGACCGCCTTTTCATCCCTGATGGCATAGAACTTGTGCACCATCTGAGGAAGGCCCCAGGTACCGAGGGAGGTCAGGATGATGACGCCCAGAAGGTTCACGGGGTCGGGACCGAAAAAGCTGGCCAGAAGGCCCTGGCTTCCCTGCAGGGCGGGGACCGCCACATCATCCGCCGGGATCAGGGAGAGCTCATGGATCGCATTCTGGAAGCCGCCGTGCCCGTTCAGGACGGCGAGGATGACCGCGCAGATGCCGAAGAGCATGATGATCCCCTGGATGAAGTCATTGAGTGCAGTGGCCATGTAGCCGCCGACGATGACATAGACACCGGTCAGGACTGCCATGACCAGCAGGCAGACGCTGTAGGGAATGTCAAAGGCCATCCCGAACAGACGGGAGAGACCGTTGTAGATCGAAGATGTATAGGGGATCAGAAAGATAAAGGCGATCGTGCTGCCCGCGATCTGCAGCGCTTTGGACTGGAACCGCTTGCCGAAAAAGTCGGGCATGGTGCGCGAATCCAGCTTCTGGGTCATGACGCGGGTGCGCCGGCCGAGGATCAGCCAGGCCAGCAGGGATCCGATGAAGGCATTCCCCAGGCCGATCCATGTGGAGGAAAGACCATACTTCCATCCGAACTGCCCTGCATATCCAACGAACACGACCGAGGAGAAATACGAGGTGCCGTAGGCGAATGCCGTGATCCAGGGACCGACTTCGCGGCCGCCCAGGACGTAATCCGTCACGCTCCCGGCTTTTTGGCGGCTGTAAATGCCGACTCCGATCATGACGCTGAAGAATATCAGGAGCAGCAGGATTTTCAAAAACATGGTGATCTTTCCCTCCTTGTGGTAATGTTGAAACAGAAGAGTGGTAATGTTGAAACAGAAGAGTATGAAAACCGCTCGTCAAGGCCTCACGAATGCCTGTGCAGGCACGGCATTCGTACGGCTTTTCCCCGCTGTTTTCATCACTTTCACGCTTAGACGCTTAGACGCTTTAAAGCCCTGAAGCAGATTATAGTAAGCAGTACATCGATTGTCAATAAGAATTTTTTTGTAAACAATGTGCGGGGCCGGTTGAGTAATTTATGTTAAACCGTTATAATCCTTTCACTTACTTTATCTTTTCACAGATTTGCATGCAGACCGTGACAGTCGGAAGAGGTGATAATGGCTTTTTCAGATTCTGAGGAATATAAGGAATATAGAAGAAAAAACAGAAGCGCCCGGGAGGAATACCGGGAGTATCTGGAAGACGAAGAGGACTATGAGGAGTATGCCCGTGCCCGGGACCGGGAAAATACCGGCCGGTCCGGGAAAAGGGCTGCGGGTCCGGCGGGAAGGGCCGGGTCCGGGTCACAAAGAGGCGGCGCGGTGAGGACCGGCAGGCCGGTCAGCCGGGAAACAGGCAGGCCGCAGGCCGCCGGTAACGGCAGGCAGCAACGGACTGGCAGCCGGGAAAACCGGCAGGGTTCCGTAGGTACGTGGGACGGAAGCCGGGAAAACCGGCAGGTCTCTGCAGATCCGCGGGACGGAAGCCGGGGAAACCGGCAGGGCTTTGTCGATCCGCGGGAAGCAAATCCCGCGGGAAAGCGGCGCAGGAAGAAGAGGGGGATCCTGGGGATCCTTCTGCGGCTGTTTGTGATCGTGCTGCTGCTTCTGGTGATCGTGGGAGGCGTCCTCTTTTACAAGGTGCGGGACGTCCTGGAGATGCAGCGGGTAAATTCCGTGGACCTGGAGGAGCAGCTGCTGCCGGGGATCTCCTCGAAAGTCAAGAATGATGAGCTGATGCAGGGATATCTGAACATTGCCCTGTTCGGTGTGGATTCGAGGTCCGGGGACCTGCTCGAGGGGGATAACCGGAGCGATTCGATCATGATCTGTTCGATCCATGAAAAAACCGGGCAGATAAAGCTTGTCTCCGTTTACAGGGATACGATGCTGGAAGTGGGGGACGGCTATTACACGAAGGCCAATACCGCTTACGCGCTCGGAGGTCCGGCACAGGCCATCACGATGCTGAACCGGAATCTGGACCTCAATATCCTGGATTTCGTGACGGTCGGTTTTGAGGGCCTCGCCCACACCATCGATGCGCTCGGCGGGATCGAGCTGGAGATCGATGAAGAGGAGCGCGAATATCTGAACCAGTATGTGCATGATATGCACGTGGAACTGGGGACCGAGGATACGCCGGTCGAGGAGACGGGGCTGGTCAGGGTGACCGGCATCCAGGCGACGGCCTACAGCCGGATCCGCTATACCGCGGGAGATGATTTCCGCCGGGCGGAGCGGCAGCGCACCGTCCTGGAAAAAACGCTCGAGAAGGCAAAAGAAGCTTCCCCCGCGACACTGGTGGAGGTCGCCAACAGTGTGGTCGGAGACATGGCGACATCGCTTTCCTCCGGGGAGATCGTGGGGCTGATCCTGAAGGCCCAGAGCCTGGAGCTGGCAGGAACGGGCGGTCTCCCGCAGGAGGACTACCGCGGTTTCGGCAACACCTGGGAGGACGGCGACTATGTCCTTCCGCTCACACTGGCGGACAATGTGCGGTGGCTCCATGCGTTCCTGTTCGGCGAAGAGGATTACATTTTGTCCGAAGAGGCCGCGATGCGCAGCGATTACATAGGTATGTATTATTGAGAATACGGCGGACTCTCATGACTTCAATCGCGTGAGGCTTCACAATACGGCGGACTGGAGGATGATACGCCACAAGTGCTAAGAAGGGGGATGAAATGACGATCAGAGAGTTTTATGAATGTACCGGCGGAAATTACGAGGAAGTACTGGCCCGTTTCCTGTCAGAGGAGAGGACAGCGAGATTCCTGCATATGTTTCCGAAAGACCCCTCCTTTGACGGGGTTGAAGCCGTATTCCCGGAGAAGGCGGAGGAGCCCTTCGAAGAAGTGTCCGAAGCGGTCCTGCGCGAAGCCTTCCGCGCGGCACATACGCTCAAGGGCGTATGTCTGAACCTGGGATTCAAGCGCCTGTATGCGTCCGCCAGTGCCGTGACAGAAGCTCTTCGAGAGGCGGATGTCCGGCAGACCCGGGCTCTGATGCCGGCCCTGCGCCGTGATTACCGGGAGGTCATGGAGGCCCTGCGGCAGATCGGGTAGGGCCCCTTTTGCCGGCATTTCTTAAAAAAATATAAAATCCCTCCCTGTTCATCGCGAATGATTCTAAAGAAAAAATAAAAACCCGTTGTGGTTTTGCAAAAACCTGTTACAATAGTATGCAAATGTGGCTTTCAGAGCATTGCATTGGTGACAGCAGGGCATGAAAATGCCGCTGCGAGGCAGAAAAAGAGGGATGAAGCGCATTTGCTGCATAGTGCGCAGGATCCGGAAAAGAGGTGTAAGTATGAAGAATTTTATGAGTGAGTTTAAAGAGTTCATCAGCCGTGGAAACGTCATGGATATGGCCGTCGGTATCATTATCGGCGGAGCCTTCACAGCGATCGTCACTTCCCTTGTAGAGGACGTGATCAACCCGATCCTCGGCTGTGCGGGCGGCATGGATTTCAGCAACATCGTGATCCCGCTGGTCGGCGACGCTTCCCTGAAGATCGGCAACTTCATCAATGCGATCATCAATTTCCTGATCATGGCCTTCATACTCTTTTCCATTATCAAGGCCATGAATACCGCGGCCGGCAAACTCAAAAAGGAGCAGGAAGAAGAGGCTCCCACGACCAAGATGTGCCCTTACTGCAAGAGTGAGGACATCCCGATCGGCGCCTGCAAGTGCCTGCACTGCGGCTCTGAGCTGCAGCTCTCCGCAGAAGAGATCGCTGCCCAGGAGGCGTAAGATCTTCCCGGATCCGGCGAAGCCTGAACGCTCTGCCGGGCAGGTCCGACATCTTTTTCAGCCCGGTACAGAACCGGTCGTTTAACACATTTTGATCCGAAAGGGCGGAGACGGTTGTCTCCGCCTTCTCTTTATCATGGAATGGAGGCGGCAGCGCGACTATGACCAGAGATGATTCGATCTGCATTCTCCAGTCGCAGCTGGAGAAATATAACGCCGGGGGACTGTACCCCTTTCATATGCCGGGCCATAAACGACGCATGGCGCCTGCGCCCGGTCTGCCTTACACCCTGGATGTGACGGAAGTGCCGGGGACAGATGATCTGCACGACGCCCGGGGTATCCTGCGGGAGGCTATGCAGCGCACTGCGGCGCTCTGGGGGGCGGAAAGGACCTGGTATGTGGTAAACGGCAGCACCTGCGGACTGCTGGCAGGGATACGCGCCCTGGCCCGGCGGGGGAGTGAGGTGCTGTGCGCACGAAACTGTCACAAGGCGGTCTGCCATGCGCTTGAACTGGCGGGTTTTCGCGTACACTGGATCTTTCCGGACGCAGTGCCCGGCCTGGAGATCTGCGGCGGGATCAGCGCCGCACAGGTAGAGGCTGCACTGAAAAAGCATCCCCTGGCCCGGGCCCTGATCCTGACCAGCCCGACCTATGAGGGGATCCTCTCCGGGATCCGCGGGATCTGCGAGGTATGTCATGCCCGCAATATCCCGGTGCTGGTGGACGAGGCGCACGGCGCGCATCTGCTGCCGCTCTCCGAAGAGGCGGGATTTCCGGCGGGGGCGATCGCCTGCGGCGCGGATGTCGTCGTGCAGAGTCCCCATAAAACGCTCCCCAGCCTGACACAGACAGCCCTTCTGCATCTGCAGGGGAGCCGTGTGGATCCCCGCCGGATCGAGAAGGAACTCGATGTTTTTGAGACGAGCTCTCCCTCTTATCCGCTTCTGGCTTCCCTGGATGGCTGTACAGGGATCCTGCGGGACCGGGGAGAGGTACTTTTTGCGCAGTGGGCGCTGCGGATCGGACGCTTTGACGCGGCGGTCCGCGGTCTGCAAAGGATCCGCATCCCCGGGCATACCGCGTGGGATGCCGCCCCCGTTTTTGATCCCGGAAAGATCCTGATCGATGCGCGCGGGGCAGGGATGACCGGTAAAGAGCTGGCCCTTGTGCTGCGGGAGCGTTACCGGATGGAAACGGAGATGTCCAATGATGCCTTTGTCCTGGCCATGACAAGCCCCTGCGACGAGGAGGACGCCCTGGACCGGCTCGCTGCGGCCCTGCTGCAGCTGGATGCAGAGACGGGGGCGGATGGGGCAGGAAAAGAGCTGCCTCCTCCGGCGCCTTCGGTCCTTTCCGGGTTGGCGGGGATCCGGTCTGCAGCCGTCTGTACCATGGCGGAAGCGGCGTCGCAGGATACGGAAGAAGTGCCCGTATCCGACGCGGCAGGGAAAGTCTGTGCGGAATATCTCTACTTTTATCCTCCGGGCATTCCCTTTCTGGTACCCGGAGAGGTCATAACAGGAGAACACTGCAGGCTGCTTTTGCGTGCACAGGCAGAAGGCCTGTCTGTGTACCGCCGGGCGCAGCGGGCGGTAATCCGCTGTCTGCGCGAATAGCAGACGCGGATAGGAGTACTTATCACGGCGTTGACTTTTAGACAGGCACTCCCTATAATAGGGAGTAGTTTCCGGCGCGCGGGAGGAGAAAGACCCGGTCAGCGGCCGGAATGCAATAAGACCGGAATCGGAATGCTGCAGGCCGACTCTTCGGAGTGCCCGGTCCACGGCATTGGAGCGGAGACAGAGAAAGGATGAGAACATGAAGCATATCGTGACATTGGATACCCGTGATATGGCAAAGAGCGCCGTGAACGGCGGCTGCGGTGAGTGCCAGACTTCCTGCCAGAGCGCATGCAAGACCAGCTGCGGTGTTGCGAACCAGCCCTGCGAGAACAAGGAAGCGGAATAATTTATTCCACAAAAGAACACGCGCGACAATGGGCCATGCACTTGATGAGGGCATGGCCCATTCATTGTATACACAGATGGTCCGGAAACCGCATACAGGCCTCTGAACCCGCCGGTCATGTCCGGAGGCCGTGTCTGTGTCCGGAAATACGGACGGCTGTTGGACCGGCAGGATAAGGATTCTATGATTCTATGATTCATCAATACACACTCAATGGCTGCAATATCGTCCTCGACGTGCACAGCGGCAGTATCCATGTCATGGATGCGCCGACCTATGAAGCCGTCCGGCTGCTCGACGGGGGAAAGACTCCCGGGGAGGCAGGTGCGGAGCTTCTGCAGAAGTTTGCGGACAGCGGCATCACGGCTGCGCAGGTGCAGGAGAGTCTCGACGAGATCGAAGACCTGCGCCGGGCCGGAAAACTTTTTTCTGAAGAGACATATGCGGACAGGGCGATGGACCTGAAAAAGAGGAACACGGTGATCAAGGCGCTGTGTCTTCTCGTCGCGCACACCTGCAATCTGAACTGCAGTTACTGCTTCGCCGCGCAGGGAAACTTTCGCGGCCAGCACGGGCTGATGTCCTTTGAGACAGGAAAGCGGGCGCTGGATTTCCTGGTGGAGCATTCCGGCATGCGCAGGAACCTGGAAGTGGATTTCTTCGGCGGGGAGCCGCTGATGAACTTTGCAGTCTGCAGGGACCTGGTCGCCTATGCGCGGTCCATTGAAAAGGAAAAAAAGAAAAACTTCCGCTTTACCCTCACAACGAACGGAGTGGGGATCACGGACGAAGTGATCGAGTGGGCAAACCGGGAGTGCTATAATGTGGTCCTGAGCCTGGATGGCAGAAAAGAGGTCCATGACCGGTTCCGGAAGGATCTGGCCGGACACGGGAGTTATGACAGGATCGTCCCGAAGTTTCAGGAATTTGTCCGCAGGCGGGGGGAAAAGGGCTATTACATGCGCGGGACTTTCACGCATTTCAATACGGACTTCACGAAAGACATCTTCCACATGGCGGATGACCTGGGCTTTACCGAGCTCTCCATGGAGCCGGTGGTCGCGGACCCGGACAGCCCCTCCGCGCTGACCCCGGAGGACCTGCCCGTGCTCTTTGACCAGTATGAGATCCTTGCGAAGGATATGCTGCGCAGGGAGCGCGAAGGAAAGCCCATTACCTTTTATCACTACATGCTCGATCTGTCGCACGGCCCCTGTATCTACAAGCGGATCTCCGGCTGCGGATCGGGGACGGAGTATCTTGCCGTCACGGCTTCCGGCGACCTGTACCCCTGCCATCAGTTCGTGAACGACCCCGAGTACAGGATGGGGGATATCTGGAAGGGCATTGTGCGCACGGACCTCCGGGACGAATTCAAACTCTGCAATGTCTATTCCCGCCCCGCCTGCGCAGACTGCTGGGCAAAGCTCTACTGCGCCGGCGGCTGTACCGCGAATGCCTATCACGCTTCGGGGGATATCCACGGTACATATGAGACGGGCTGTGAGATTTTCAAAAAAAGGATCGAGTGTGCCCTGATGATGAAGGTGGCGCAGGCCCTGGAGCAGCAGGCCGGCTTTGCCGCGGAAAGCTGATGCCGGTGCGATTTTCGACGCTGGAACATCCGGTTATGGCCGGCTTTGCTGCGAAGACCTGACGGATCCTTCAGAAGCGGGGATATTCGCCCATGAGGTCGCTGGCACCTGTAATGAAATCAACACTGACATTATAGAGCTTTGCCAGACGGACGAATTCTTTGATATGCATCATGCTGCTGCCCCGTTCATAGGCGGAGTAGGTCTGCTGCTCCACGCCCAGGACCCCGGCGACCTCTTTCTGGGACAGGCCGCTTTTTTTCCGCAGGCGCACGATGCGGGCGATCACGTAATCCGGGTAATGGGGGTTGGATCTTCTGGTATTCATGGTCATTCCCTCCTGCCTGGGTACTTTTTTCATGCACCTTGTGCGCGGCTGAGAGGGTGAAGGGGCGGCAGGGAACCGGATCCCTGAAAGGATGCGGTTTTTCCGGTTCTTTGCTTCTATTGAAACAGAGAAGGTGTCGGCAAATACCGACTCGATCAGGAGAATTTGCGTAAAAAGCAGGAGAATTTGCAAAAAAATGCCTGGAAAAGAGGAAGGACAGCTTCTGGCGGGCAGGGTCCGGGACCTGGCCCGCAGGGCGATGCAGAATGAATATCTGACGCACACGGGGTTTTTGTCGCTCTCCGAGCAGTCGAGGGCGGCCGAAGCCCTGGAGCCGGCGGACCGGGGCGTCTTCTGCGGCGGTCTGCCGGAGGCGGACAGAAGGGTGCTGTTTTTTCTGCCTCCCTGGATGGAGGAGGAGACGCTCCTGCGGCAGGAGGAAAGCGGCGAAGGAGAGATCGCCTGTGTAAAGATCCTGGTGCGGGGCGCACGTTTTACGAAAGAGATCGGGCATCGGGACTGCCTGGGAGCCCTGATGCATCTGGGGATCGGCAGAGACCAGGTCGGGGATATTCTCCTCGAAAAAGACGGTTCCTGCGCCTACGCCTTTGTGCTTGCAGGGATCGCCGGACATATCTGCAGGGAGCTTGTTACTGTCGGGAGAGCGCATGTGGACACACAGATCGTACCTCCTTCCGTCTGTACGGCCCGTCCTGTACTGGAACCCCGAAGCGGCTCCATCGCATCTGTCCGCATTGACAATCTGATCGCCATGGTCTTTCATCTCTCCAGATCCGCTGCGCAGCAGCTGATCGAAAGGGAGGAGGTCTTTGCGGACGGCAGGATCGTCACAGCTGTCTCCCGGGCGCCGCACAGCGGGTCCAGGATCTCCGTCCGCGGATATGGCAAATTTATCTATGAAGGGGAAGAAAAGACTACAAAAAAAGGCAGGATCTTTGTGAAGACCAGCGTCTACAGGTGATTCCGGCAGCAACAGATATTGCCGGCAGCACCGGAATCGTGGAAAGGAGCGCCATGAACTATCAGGAAGCGTATCAGAAACTGGAAAAATACGGGCAGCTGCATGTGCTGAAGTACTATGATTCTCTGGATGAATCAGAGCGGACTGAGCTTCTGGAGCAGGTGGAGAATACGGATTTTTCTGTCCTGCAGTACATCGAACGCAGAGAGGCTGCGGCAGGAAACGGACAGATCGCGCCGATCGGAGCCATGGAGCTGGATGAGGTAGAGGCCCGGCGGGAGGAATTTACCCGGATCGGCCTGGAGGCAGTGCGGCAGGGAAAGGTGGCGGCTGTCCTCCTCGCGGGAGGAATGGGCACACGGCTGGGCTCTGACGATCCCAAATGCATGTATGATATCGGGCTCACCCATCCTGTCTATATCATGCAGAGACTGGTGGAAAACCTGATGGACGTCGTGAAAGCGGCGGGCGTCTTCGTTCCCTTCTTTATCATGACGAGCGACAAGAACCACGACAAGACTGTCTCCTTTATGAAGGAGATGGACTACTTCGGCTATGACCCCTCCATGGTCTGGTTCTTCAAGCAGGACATGGCTCCCGCCGCGGATTACAGCGGCAGAGTCTATATGGAGACAAAAAGCAGGATCTCCACATCGCCCAACGGCAACGGCGGCTGGTTTTTGTCCATGAAGCGCAGCGGCCTGGTCGACAAGCTGCATGAACTGGGGATCGAGTGGCTCAACACCTTTGCGGTCGACAATGTCCTGCAGAGGATCGTGGACCCGGTATTTGTCGGGGCGACGATCGCCTCCGGCTGTGCCTGCGGCGCCAAGACGGTGCGCAAGGCGGCGCCGGATGAGAAGGTGGGTGTGATGTGCCTCTCGGACGGCAGGCCTTCCATCATCGAGTATTACGAGATGACGAAGGAACTGATGGAGGCAAAAAACGAGCAGGGGGAGCCGGCCTATAATTTCGGCGTGATCATGAACTATCTTTTCCGGGAAAAAGACCTGGAGCGCATCGTGGATGAAGTGCTTCCCATGCATATTGTGGAGAAAAAGATCCCCTGTATCGATGAAGACGGGAATCCGGTGTCTCCTTCGGAACCCAACGGATATAAATTTGAGCAGCTTGTTCTCGACATGGTGCGCGAGATGGATTCCTGCCTTCCTGTCGAAGTCGACCGCGCGAGGGAATTTGCCCCGATCAAGAACAGGACGGGCGTGGATTCCGTGGAGAGCGCACGCAGGCTGTGTGTACAGAACGGGATCGAGCTGTAAAGATCCCGCGGGGGAGAAAAGTATGTTTCGGCTTTGGGTGAGAAAGTGGAGGGACAACCATCTGGTCTGCGACACAGTGATCGAAGACGCATCCGATGATACCCGCACGCACAAGGTATTCCGGGCCCTGGAGCAGGCCTGCGAGGAGTTTGATCTGGCGGTGCCCGTGTGGCTGGATGCCACTGTGCGGGATTTTCAGAGACATGCCCGTGCCCGTTTTACCCGGGATGCCTTTATGGAAGAGATCGATTTCGATTATCTTGAGATCTATGTGATCGAAGAGGACGGGCTGTGAAAAACTCCGCGGGGGTTTTTACATTTTCATTCTTAAAAACACACAAAAACAACACATTTCCCGCGTAGACTGTAGATCGTGAGAAAAAGATCAGGATCTTTACTCTTTGATCCATCTTCGATCGATCTTTATGCGATCTGCATTCGAGGGAGGATTTTCGGAGGATGATCCTGAGAGTATAGAAAGGACGATGGATCATGACAGACGGGAAAATGGAAAACGAAAACAGCTTTGAGCAGATTCCGGATCCTGCACAGAGAGATGCCGCGGACAGCGGTTTTTCTTTCGGCAGTTCTCTCGGGGCAGCTGACGAGGGCGCCTATACCGGGAAAAGCAGTTCTGCGGGCACAGACGATACAGCCGGCTATACCGGGTACAGCGGCAATTCCGCAGAAAATGGCGCAGACAGTGCTTCCTCTTTCGGCGGCCGGGCGCCGGACGGACAGGGCGACTCCGCAGGATACCATTCGGCTTCCACGGAACAAAGCAGAAGGTATTACAGCTATGACCGCGGCACATCTGCCGGATATGGTTACTCCGGGTCCGGGACGGATTCCGGATCCGGCAGTGAGGGGCACAGGAAGGGAAGCCGCAGGCTGGGACTCATTCTGGCAGTGATCCTGGTGTTCATCCTGGGCGCAGGTGCCGGGGCGTATGTATCGGGCAAGAGCGCGACGGCTGCGCTGTCGGGAACGACCCGGGGCGCTGCTGCAGGTGCGGAAGCCGCGGAGGAGTCGACAGGCGGCAATGAAAAGCAGGACGGCGAAAGCCCGAAGCAGGAGGACAGCACCGCCTCCGGCGGGGAGAATACGATCCCGAAGGTGGCCGATGAGGGCATAGGGACTTCCCTGCAGGACACAAGCGTCGCGGATGTGGCGGAAAAAGTCATGCCGTCCATTGTTTCCGTCTACAATAAATATACAGAGAAGAGCCAGTTTTTCGGCAGGACCTACACCCAGGAGGCCGAGGCGGCAGGCTCCGGCATCATCATCGAGGAGAGTGACGGTGAGCTTCTGATCGTGACCAACAATCATGTGGTCGAGGGAGCAGACAGCCTCAGCGTTCAGTTTATCGACGAGGAAAACTGTGAGGCTGCACTGAAGGGAACGGACGTCAGCTCAGACCTGGCGGTGATCTCCGTGTCTCTGGACGACCTGTCGGCCGATACGAAGTCGAAGATCGCCATCGCGGAGCTGGGAGATTCCGATTCTCTCAGGATCGGTGAGCATGCGATCGCCATCGGCAACGCTCTCGGCTACGGCCAGTCCCTGACGGTCGGCTACATCAGCGCCCTGAACCGGGAGATGACCAGTGAAAACGGGATCACCGGAACCTTCATCCAGACGGATGCGGCGATCAATCCCGGCAATTCCGGCGGCGCCCTCCTCAATTCCAGGGGACAGGTCATCGGGATCAACTCCAATAAGATCGGCGGCAGTACCGTGGAGGGAATGGGCTTTGCAATTCCGATCTCCAAGGCCGTCCCGATCATCGACAGCTTAAAGAAACAGGAGAGCCGCACCAAAGTGGCTGAGGAGGACCAGGGAGTCCTCGGGATTTACGGCATATCCGTGACTTCGGATGTGGCGAGCGCATACGGACTGCCTGTCGGCGCGTATGTCGAGGAGCTCATCGAGGGCGGCGGTGCCGCGCAGAGCGATCTGCAGCAGGGAGATATCATCACAGGCATCAACGGACAGACCGTGACCGGGATGGATGATCTCCAGCAGCAGCTTTCCTTCTATGCGGCCGGCACGGAGGTCACCCTGACCGTTCAGCACCCGATGGAGGGCGGCAGCTATGAGGAACGGGAGATTTCCGTCACACTCACAAAGCGCACGGAGATGGAGACCTCCAGGAATTCCGGAAACGGCAGGCAGCAGGAACAGCAGCAGGCATTGCCTTACGAGGACGAAGAGGATAGTGGATTTTTCAGTTTTCCCTTCGGATTCTGAACAATCCGGAATCTGAACAATTCGGAATCTGAACAATTCGGATTCTGAAGAATTCGGATTCTGAACAAAATGAAGAAACCGGCCCCACCCCGCATCAGCGGGGCGGGGCATTTGGCGTGTAAAAGGGCCTGTAAAACGGCATGCCCGAAAAACATAAATACACGGAAAAATAAAAATACAAGGGCACAGGAAACCGCAAAAAGAGCAGAGAGGCAAATACCGTATGGCAAATCAGAATGGCGGCGATAACGACAGGACACATGTGACGGAGTACTGCGTCATGTGCAGACGTCCCGATACGACAGCGGGGAAGATGGTCCATATGCCCGGGAATTTATGTCTGTGCGCGGACTGCATGCAGAAAATGATGGATTTTGCCGGAAACATGGACCTGTCGAACCTGGCGGGGAACCCGATGCTGGCACAGGGACTTTTCAACATGTTCAGCAATCCTGTGGGCAGCGGGGCGTCACCTGCAGACGGATCCGGCAGGAAGCCGGAAAATACGGGAGCTTCCGGTCCCGATGCTTCCGGAAAAGCAGGAGCTTCCGGCCCCGGTACTCGGGAAAATACAGGAACTTCCGGGCCCGGGGCCCCCGGAAATACAGGCTCTGCCATGCCCGAAGTCCCCGGGACGGAGGATTCCCGAACAGAGGCGGGTGCCGCGCATTCCGGATCTGAAAACGAGACCGGGACGCTGGATGCGGAAAAAGAGACCGATACGGAGGTTGAGCAGGAAAAGGCAGGCCGGGGACCTTCGATCCGCTTTCTCAATCTGGGGGACATATTCGGGACAGGCGGAGGCTTTGGACAGTCCGGCCCCACAGTCAAAAAGAAAAAACAGAGGACCAGAAAGCCGGTCTTTTCCATCGATCATATTCCGGCGCCGCACCGGATCAAAGAGGAACTCGACAAATATGTCATCGGGCAGGAGCGGGCCAAGAAATATATATCTGTCGCAGCCTACAACCACTATAAACGCGTCCGCACAGGGACAATGGATGAGATCGAGATCGAGAAGTCCAATATCCTGCTGATCGGACCGACCGGCTGCGGGAAAACCTATCTCGTGCGGACACTGGCGGAGCTTCTGGATGTTCCGCTCGCCATCTCCGATGCCACTGCCCTCACCGAAGCGGGCTATATAGGGGATGACATCGAGAGCGTCGTGTCCAAGCTTTTAGCGGCTGCGGACAATGATGTCGAAAAGGCCGAAAAAGGGATCGTCTTTATCGATGAGATCGACAAGATCGCAAAAAAACGCAACACAAGCTCCCGCGATGTCAGCGGGGAGTCTGTCCAACAGGGACTTTTGAAACTTCTGGAGGGGGCGGAGATCGAAGTACCCGTCGGTGCGAGCAGCAAAAACGCCATGGTTCCCCTGGCGACGGTGAACACCAGAAACATCCTGTTTATCTGCGGCGGCGCCTTTCCGAACCTGGAGACGATCGTGCGCGAGCGGCTGAGGAAACAGACCTCGATGGGCTTCAACGCCCAGCTGCGGGATACGTTTGACAAGGACAAGAACATTCTCGACAAAGTGACGAACGAGGATCTGCGGCGGTTTGGAATGATCCCGGAGTTCATCGGGCGTCTTCCCATTCTCTGCGTCCTGCAGGGCCTGGATACCGACATGCTCGTGCGGATCCTGCGGGAGCCGAAAAACGCGATCCTCAAGCAGTATCAGAAACTGCTTGCCCTGGACGAAGTCGACCTGCAGTTTGAGGATGACGCCCTCGAAGCGATCGCTTCCAGAGCCATGGAAAGGGATACGGGCGCCAGAGCCCTGCGCTCCGTGATCGAAGAATTTATGATGGATATCATGTACGAGGTCCCCAAGGATGATAATATCGGGACTGTGACAGTCACTCGTGCTTTCGTGGAGGGCAAAGGGGGCCCCCTGATCGGGATTCGGACAGATACCCCGCACAGGATCGGGATGAATCCGGAACCGCAGAACGATGAACAGTAGAAAACCGCTCAAAAACACCTCGATTTTCAGGCAGGCCTGAATTGTGACCGTATAGCCACATAGAAGTCCATATGGTATACTACTCCATATGGTATATCACTGAAGAAAGAACCGGTACATTGCAGAGGAGTATTCCCATGAGAACGAATAAAGGAATAAAAAAACTCGGGAGGATCCTGACAGCAGGGCTTCTTGCTTCGGCTCTTTTCCTTGCGGCGCCCGGCGCGGCCCTGCCTGTTTCTGCGGGAACGGGCAGCTCCAAAACCAAGGTGGTCCGGACCGCTTCTGACGATGAATTCGCGCAGGAGACAGCAAAGCTCGCCAAAAACAGCCGCGGCCTCTCGGTGCAGAGCAACGGGGAAGTGCGGAGATACTCCTCCGGCCGCCTGATCGTGCGGGTCCGGGACGGCGAGAGTGTGGATTTCTCCGGATACGGGGCCTCCACGGTGATCCAGAGCACCTTCGGAGTCAGTATCGTACAGTTTCCCTCGGAGGCCTATGCCAGAAAAGCGGCGAAATCCCTTGCGGCGCGCTCTGCAGTCGTTTACGTGGACGCGGACGACTGTACCCTGGATACGGGGGATACGCAGATCAAAGAGATCTCGATCGATGGCGGTTCCTCTTCCGGGCAGGAGATCCCGCCCGAAACAGAGGCCGGGGAACCGGGAAACCTGCAGATCGGCGGAAGGACCTACGGGCAGGACGAGGATATCCTGTTTGAGTCGTCCGTCCGGGCTAATGCGGCAGGCACCTCTTCCACGGGCATGTCCTGGGGAGTCTCCTATATCCAGGCGGATAAATATGCGGCTTTTGTCAAGGCGAATACCAGCCAGACGGTCAAGGTCGCCGTCGTGGACAGCGGTGTCTCCAGCCATTCGAAGATGAAGGGAAGGATCCTCAAGGGCAGGGACTTCGTGGACAATGACAGCAATCCCGCGGATAAAAACGGCCACGGAACACACGTCGCGGGGACGATCGTCGACTGCACGCCCGGCATCAATGTCAAGATCCTGCCGGTCCGTGTCATGAACGCTTCCGGCAGAGGAAATCCCTCCACTGTGGGAAACGGGATCCGCTATGCCGTGAACCAGGGTGCAAAGGTCATTAACCTCAGCCTGGGCGGCTACAACCACTACAAATATGTCGAGGAATGTATCAACTATGCCCAGAGCAGAAATGTGACAGTCGTTGTGGCAGCCGGAAACGAGTGTGAGAATACAAAATTTATCTGTCCGGCGCACATGTCTTCCCCCATCGTCGTAGGTGCGATCAACAGGAGCGGAAAGCGCGCATTTTTCTCCAATTACGGAACCTCCCTCGATATCGTGGCCCCGGGCGTCGATATCAAGAGCTGCTGGACGGGCGGAAAGTATGCGACGGCGAGCGGCACCTCCATGGCGGCACCGCACATCTCTGCCGCGGCAGCCATGTACCGCCTCATGAATCCTTCCGTGAGTGCCGCCAGGATCCAGTATCTGGTGCGCTGCTATGCGAAGGACCTCGGAGCGAAGGGTACAGACAACTACTATGGCAGAGGCGTGCCCCGCATGACAGGGGCGATCACGCCTAGCAAGGTCACTCTGAATAAAAAGAGCACTTCTTTACAGCTGAAAAAGACGCTCACCCTCAAGGCGTCCATCACCCCCTCCTATGCCGGGAAAAATAAACTGACCTGGTCATCAAGCAACAGCGGGATCGTGGCTGTCTCCGGCGGGAAACTGACTGCAAAAAAAAGGGGGACTGCGACGATCACCGTCAGGACCGTGAACGGGAAAAAAGCCACCTGCAGGGTGACCGTGACAAGTCCTGTCTTATCCACCTCCGCTGCCCGGACCAAAGTCCTGCAGGATAATATCGCATCCTCTTTTCTCCCTAAAACAGTAGAACCGACTGCAGCTGTAAAGACAGCTGCAGCAAAGACAGCCACAGTGGAGCCGGCTGCAGCAGAGAAAACTGCAGCCGCGGAAAAGACGGCCGACCCTTCAAAGACGGCTGCCGCAAAAGAACCGACTTTGGCGGCTGCAAAGTACTCTGCGGAAGAAACTGCAATAGAAGAAACTACAGCAGAAGAAACTGTAACAGAAAGAACTGCGTCAGAGGAATCTGCATCAGAGGAATCTGTAAAGATATATATTTATCCTGCGGATATTGCAGATAATGCCCCTGTGCAGGATGGAAGTATCATCACCGGTTCCCGCATGAAGCTCGAAGCGGAGTTCGTTCCGGCGCAGCAGGCAGGAAAACTGGTCTGGACCAGCAGCGATCCGTCTGTGGCTATGATCGATGAGAACGGTATCGTGACAGCCCGGGCACAGGGACAGACCACGATCACGGCAGCGCTCTATGCTGTTCCCGGCTCTTCCGGGGAAAACAGCCTGAAGGAACCTGCAGGCAGAGGTACAGCACCGGATGCGCAGCAGGGATCTCCCGCAGCTGCGGGAACCGGTTCCTTTACGATCCGCGTCACGGCTCCTTCTGTACTGACCAGACATGCCTCCTATGATGCCGGTTCTGCGGAAAAACAGGAGTTTGAGGTCGTTCTGCGCCTGCCGGGCATTATCGCCGGAAATGGCGGTTCCGGCCTGCAGGAGTTTTCTTCGTATGTACTTGCGCTGCTTGCGGAGGATCAGGACGGCGGGGAGCCGGCCCTGCTCGGCGCAGTGAACCTGGGCGGAGCGGACAGCGGTTCGATCCACCTCCACGAAACATCCGGCGGAGCCCTGCGGCAGGGCATCCGCAGTCCCGGCGATGTGGCAGACGGGACGGTGTCTGACGACGGGACTGCTGATCCCGGACTGATCGCGGAAAAGATCCTGTCCTTTGGCGGGACCGGGGGCAAGACAGCGGTACAGGCAGGGATCCTCTCGGTGGAGAAAATGGATGTGGACGGAGGCAAGGCAAAGCTCACCCTGACCGCAGACATTGACGCCCTCCGGGCTTTTGCCGCTGCCGCAGACAGCTCCGGCAGGGGCTGGAGCGGGGAGACCCGGAACTGCACCTTTGCGGTCTATGCCCCGGAAGCATTTGAGGAGCTTGAGAAAGCTGTCGGGGACACCGGCGCAGAAGCGCTACGGGAAATGGGGACGGAAGCAGTCTGCAGCTGCCGATTCACCCTCAGGCTTGAAAAAAATGAAAAGCCGGCGGAAGACCGGGAACCGGCTGTCCCTGCGCAGACAGAAGAAGATGAATCGGAGGAACCTGCGGAAGAGCCGGGGAAACCTGCGGAAGAGCAGGATCAGTCTTCTGCAGCGCAGATCTCCGAATCTCCGACTTCGGCGGCGGTACGGAGCGGGGAAGAGGAACCCGCACAGGACCATGCCGGAGATTCCGGCACTTCCTCTGATACGGATCCTGTGAATAATGAGGAAGGTCCTGTGTCTGAAGAAATACAGGAACCGGAAGATGTATCTCCTGCTGCCGACCCTGTCTCCGAACCTGGTCCGGAGACAGTATCCGGACAGGGGCAGGAAAGTGCGGACCGGGAGGAAGAGCAGAGTTACAGCGCCCTGGAGGCGGGGACCTCTGCGGACAGATCTGCGTCTGCCGGATCTGCCGGGGCGGCAGCTTCCGGCACTTCCGAAGATGCAGCCGAATAAAACAGAAATAATAAAAAACCCGCCGGATGGAAGGCTTTGGCATGGAGCCTTCTTCCATTCGGCGGGGTTTTTTCTTTTCATCTCATTGCTTCATTGCGAGGTACCCGTGATTTCCCTGATCACTTTACCTGCTGGTCCATCATGTCCTTGTAGAAGGCGGCTGCACAGGCGTGCTGGCAGCAGCCGGCATAGATATTTGCAAGTCCCAGAGAGAAGATGCCCAGCAGATGCATGGGGAGGAGGCGCAGCATCAGGAGAAGGAGACGCAGACGGTTCCCGCGCATCATGCTGCGCGAAGCCCGCAGGATCTGTCCGGCTTCCGTGTCCGGAAAGTCCAGCAGCAGAAAATTCGTCATGGCATATGTCAGCGTCCACAGGGTGCAGGCGGCTATACTCGCTCCGCCGACGCCCAGGAGAAGGGGCGCCCTCTCTGCCAGCGGTCCGCCCGACGTG
The DNA here is from genome assembly GCA_017513005.1 of Lachnospiraceae bacterium. GTDB lineage: Bacteria > Bacillota > Clostridia > Lachnospirales > Lachnospiraceae > CAG-791. The sequence goes on along the minus strand of JAFWDM010000042.1, from coordinate 3,285 downwards.
AGAAAAAGAAGGAGCTGGAGCGGAAAGAGACAGAGCCTCTCCCCGAGTGTGACATAAGCCCGGGTCTGCACGGCCCTGTCCTGATTTTCGCGGAAACAGACAAGGAGATTCCGCATCGAAGCGGGCTGGCCGTACTGAAGATTCAGAAAAACAGAAGAGAGCCCGACCCCGAAGAGACTGATGAACAGGGAAGTGACATAAGCGGCTGCCACGGAGATGAAAAAGGAGAGGATGCTTTTCTCTGCTGCGAATGACGCTGCGATCTGGTTCAGAAACAGGCTCAGCAGCATGAAAAGGAGAAGGCTCCAGACAGCTGTGGCCAGATGCCCCAGCAGAGAGCGCCGCGCATCCGCAAAGAGCAGTGCGCCTTTTTTGTAGTGTTTCATATGGACTCCATAGTACATCTTTGCTGACGCAAAGCCGCCGCCTCTGTTACTGCAGTGACGGGAATTTTGAGAACAGTTCCTCCAGTGTCATGCCGTATTGCTGATACAGCAGATCGTTCAGATACTGCCTGCCGTCGGGTTCCGTGAGCATTGTCTGCATGGTCTTCAGTGCGATTCCCAGGTAAAACACGTTCATGACGATGCCGACGATCCCGAGGACTACCGCTGCCCTGCCCTGGCTGGACATTTTCAGGCTGCCTCCCTTGGAAATAATGGCGAGGACAATGGCCATGGAGCCCAGAAGGCAGGGCATCATGAGCGGCCAGATAAATGTGCAGGGAATGGAGACGGCTCCCATAAAAAAGGCGGTTTTTTCCAGGCGCAGACGGTACATGTCCTCAGGCCTGTTCCTGCTGCCGACAGGGCCGGCTCCCCCGGGATTCCCACCGTTTTGATATTCTGCGCTGTGATGCCCGCTATTGCTGTCATTTCTTTCATTCATGACATAAACCTCTGCTATTGATGAGCCGGATGGAAATTGATGAGCCGGACAGAAACAGTGGCCGCGCACCGGTTCTCGATGAAGGGTAATGCTAACATGATAAATGATTTTAAGGGTTCTGTCGACACGGGATCATCCGCAGACCGTAAAAAAAGAAAGAAGATTCTGTGAAGAAAGCGAATTATTTGCCAAAAAGCAAAACTTGCTGTTGACAGATATACAACCTTACATTATTATACAGAAAATTACATACAACAGTTTCTCTTATTCAGAGTGGTGGAGGTACATAGGACCTGTGAAGCCACGGCAACCCCTGTACGTGCGGGATCAATGATTTATCCTGTACCCCTGCGGGAAGGTGCCTGCCTGAGCGGACGCCGGAAACGGCGGATCGAACAATAAGGGGCATGTTCCTGATTCTGATCCACATGCCTGCATGTGGGTTTTTTTTACTTCATGGTACGCGGGATTCCGGGGCGGATCCCGCACACCGGAGTTTCCGGGAAAAGAAAGGATGATATGGAAAGATACGTATTTACTTCTGAATCTGTTACCGAAGGGCATCCGGACAAGGTCTGTGACGCGATCTCGGACGCGATCCTGGACGCCTGCGTGTCCCAGGACCCCTCGAGCCGTGTTGCCTGTGAGACGATGGCTTCCACCGGCTTTGTGGTGGTCTGCGGGGAGATCACGACCAAAGCGAATGTCAATTACCAGAAGGTGGTGCGCGATACGATTCGCGAGATCGGCTACACCAGCTCGGATATCGGCTTTGATGCGGATACATGTGCGGTGATGATCGCGCTCGACCGGCAGTCTCCCGACATTGCGATGGGTGTCGACAATGCCCTGGAAAAGAGGGGAGAAGATGCCATGGAGACCGGAGCCGGGGACCAGGGCATGATGTTCGGCTTTGCCTCCAATGAGACGGACGAGTATATGCCCATGCCCATCTCTCTCGCCCACGCCCTCACACGGAGGCTTGCGAAGGTCCGCAAGGACAACACCCTGCCCTACCTTCGCCCGGACGGAAAGGCCCAGGTCTCTGTCGAATATGACGAAGAGGGCAGGGCTTCCCGCATAGAGGCGGTGGTCCTCTCCACACAGCACGATCCGGAAATCACGCAGGAGCAGATCCATGCGGATATGCGCAAATATGTCATTGATCCCGTTCTTCCTGCCGGGATGGTGGATGCCAAAACCAAATACTATATCAATCCGACCGGCCGGTTCGTCGTCGGGGGGCCCAACGGGGACGCCGGGCTGACCGGGCGCAAGATCATTGTCGACACCTACGGCGGCTATGCGCGCCATGGCGGCGGCGCGTTTTCCGGCAAGGACTGCACCAAGGTCGACCGCAGTGCGGCTTATGCCGCGCGGTACGTCGCCAAAAACCTCGTTGCGGCGGGGTATGCGGACCGGATCGAAATCGAACTTGCCTATGCCATCGGTGTCGCGCGTCCCATGTCCATTATGATCGATACCTTCGGTACCGGCACTCTTCCGGACAAGGAGATCGCCGAGATCGTCAACCGGGAATTTGACCTCAGACCGGACGGGATCATCAAAATGCTGGATCTTCGCAGACCCATTTACCGCCAGACGGCGGCCTACGGACATTTCGGGCGCAATGACCTGGATCTTCCGTGGGAAAAGCTGGACCATGTAGAGGCGCTTCGGGCGAGGGCCGCAGACAGGAAATCAACCGGTAAATAAGCGCTGACCGATCGTTTATCCGATCGTTTACCGGCTGTCTCAAGAATGATCACAATGATCCGGCGGACCGGAATCCGCCGGATCTTCCGGTAAAGAGCAGTGATCCCCGGACGGGAATCCGCCGGATCACCCGGTAAAGAGCAGTGTTCCCGGAACTCATCGGCTGTCTTACCGGCGGTGGGCAAACATTCGTTGATTTTTATTTATAAAAAAACAAAAAACCTATTGACACAACCTGCCTGCTTTGGTATTATATCATTTGTTCGCGCAAGAAATACAAAACCTGCGGCGGACAAAAAACCGATTCGGAGAGGTATCGAAGCGGTCATAACGAGGCGGTCTTGAAAACCGTTTGTCCTAACGGGCACATGGGTTCGAATCCCATCCTCTCCGCTTTTTGAAACTTCAATGCTTCCTGATTTAAGTGCATATATACCGATAACGGTAGGTATCTTTTTGGAGAAATACCCAAGAGGCCGAAGGGGCTCCCCTGGAAAGGGAGTAGGTCGGGAGAACCGGCGCGAGGGTTCAAATCCCTCTTTCTCCGTTTACTTTTCCATAAAGTAATGCTCAGCACCTTGATAATTTAATAATGAGACAATCCCGAAAATTCCGGGATCTGCCGTTTAAGCGAGATGTTACGCGAGAGCGGGGAAAACGGATCCCAAAGATTTTTGAGAA